>JAUHZL010000053.1 GCA_030425945.1 Alphaproteobacteria bacterium
GCCTGCGGCAGGATCTTGCCGCCGACCTCGAACGCCTCGGAGCGGAAGATCTGCATGCCGCCGACCCGCAGTTCGGGCAGGAACACCATGGCCACCACGATGATCCCGACGCCGCCGAACCATTGCAGCATCGACCGCCACAGCAGGATCCCGGCCGGCAGTTCGTCGAGGCCGGTGAAGACGGTCGAGCCGGTGGTGGTCAGGCCCGACATCGCCTCGAAGAAGGCGTCGACATAGCGCGCCTCGGTCGCCCCGAGCACGAAGGGCAAGGCCCCGAAGGCCGGAAGCACCACCCAGACACCCGTCGCCATCAGGAAGGTCTGCTGGATCGACAACCGCTCGCGGACCCCGTTCGCGCAGGCGATCGCCGTCAGCACGCCTGCGAGCGCGGTGATCGTCGCGGCCTCGAGGAACACGCCCCATTCGCCGTTCCCGTCGATCACGTCGGCCAGCAACGGAAAGATCATCGACACGCCGAGCGTGGCAACGAGCAGTCCGCAGACATAACCGACAGGGCGCAGGTCGAACATGAGGCGCAGGCTTGGCGGGGGCCGCGCGCCGTGTCAACGCGCGCGTGGGGTCAGCCGCGGACCGACGGGGGCGTGACGCGCAGATCGAGATGCAGCGCATGGCCGCGCTGCACCGCCGGGCGGGCCGCCATCGCCTCGAGCCAGCGCGCCATGTGCGGCTTGTCCTCCAGCGTCTGCTGCTGCCCCTCCCAGAGCGAGGCCCAGGGCCAGATCGCGATATCGGCAATCGACAGGAAATCGCCCGCGACGAAGGCGTGCTGCGCCAGTTGCCGGTCGAGCACGCCGTAGAGACGCGCGGTCTCGGACCGGTAGCGGTCCATCGCGTAGGGCAGGACCTGCGGCGGATCGGCGTTGGGCGCGAATTTCAGGAAATGGTGCGCCTGCCCGGCCATCGGCCCGACCCCGCCCATCTGCCACATCAGCCATTGGTCGATGGCGATGCGGTCGCGCTCGGTCGGCCCGCAGAGCTTGCCGGTCTTCCGCGCGAGGTATTGCAGGATCGCGCCCGATTCGAAGATCGCGATGGGCGCGCCGTCCGGCCCGTCGGGATCGACGATGGCGGGCATCCGGTTGTTCGGCGAGATCTTCAGGAACTCGGGCTTGTGCTGCTCGCCCGCGCGCAGGTTCACGAGGTGGACCGTGTAGGGCAGGCCCAGCTCCTCGAGCGCGATGGAGATTTTCCAGCCGTTCGGGGTCGGCCAGTAATAAAGGTCGATGGGCTGGGTCATGGCACGCCTTTCCTGTCGCGGGTCCGCGCCCGAGGATGACCGCCCGCCCGCAAAGCGCAAGGCCTCAGGCGGCGCGGTGCGGCGCGGCGGGCAGGCCCGGCAGGCGGCGACGGCGGGCCGGAACCGGCGGGCGCAGCAGCTCCAGCGGCGTCTCGGCGGGGCGGCGGAGCAGCGCCCGGTAGAGGCCGAAGACCCCCGGGCGCAGGTAGCCCGACCAGTGACAGACGCGGTTCCGCGGCGGCGCGATCCGGTAGCCCAGACAGGCGAGATGGGCGAGGTGCCCCGGCTCCGAGATCGACAGCCGCAGCCAGTTCGGCGCCGCGACCGGGCGCAGGCCCAGCGGCCGCTCGCCCGCCGCCCCGGCCAGCGCGCGGAAGGCAAGGTCGAAGACCCGGTTCTCGGCCGCGTCGATCTGGATGACCTCGGCCCGTTTCCCGGCGGGGCTGGCCATCGCGGCCGCGGCGGCGCGGTGGAACTCGGCCGGGGTGATCAGGATCACGCGGCCCACGGTGCCGCGCGTCCGCGCCAGCGCCCGCAGGGCGACCCGCGCCCCGAGCGAATGCGCGACGATGTGGACCGGGCGACCGGGGGCCAGGACATGCAGCAGGTCGAGCACCTGCGCGAGGCGGTCGCCCGCCTGCCCGGCGGCCCGGTAGCCCCGCCCGACATCGGCCACCCCGTCCCAGGCGAAGGGCAGGCACAGCCCCTCGTCGGCGCGTCCCCGGCCGAAGCCGAGGTGCCGGGGCCAGCTCACCGCCTTCCAGCAGCGGAACGACGGGCGCAAGGCGTAGATATGGCCGTGCGGATCGTTGGCCCGGTCGGTGGGCGAGAATCGCAGCCCGTGCAGCAGGACCACGATCGGGGCGTCCGCGTCCGCCAGCGGCAACGCGGCCGCCAGCGCCAGCGGCAGGTCCGCCGTTCCGGTCGCCGGCCGCGGCCCGTCTGCCGTCGCGTTGATCCGTAGTAGCGGCATCTGCCCGTGCCCCAGAGGTTTGCCCCGAGCGTGCCGCGCCTGCACAACGCGGCCGTGACGGACAGGTTGCGCGGCGGTGACATCTGCATGACGCGGCGGTGACAGCGCCGCCCGGCCCGCTTGACCGGGACCCCGGTTGCCTCTACCAGCGCTCCCACGTGGTGATTTGGTGCCGGATTGCAGGCCACGCTAAACAAGCTGCTAAAAGGTCTGCGGTCGCCCCCGTTGCCTTTCCCGGCGTTCGGGGGCTTTTTTCGTGGCGCGCGCCTTGCCCCGTCTCAGCGCGCCGAGGAGGACCGATGACCGACTGGAAGACCCGCACGAAACTCGTCCACGCCGGCACCCGCCGCAGCCAGTACGGCGAAGTGGCCGAAGCCATCTACCTGACGCAGGGCTTCGTCTACGACACCGCCGAGGCCGCCGAAGCGCGCTTCATCGAGACCGGGCCGGACGAGTACATCTATGCCCGCTACGGCAACCCCACCGTCCGTATGTTCGAGGACCGGATCGCCGCGCTCGAGGGGACCGAGGACGCCTTCGCCACCGCCTCCGGGATGGCGGCGGTCAACGGCGCGCTGACCTCGCTCTTGCGGGCGGGCGACCATGTCGTGTCGGCGCGGGCGCTGTTCGGCTCGTGCCTCTACATCCTGGAGGAAATCCTGACCCGCTACGGCGTCGAGGTGACCTTCGTCGACGGCACCGACCTCGACCAGTGGCGCGCCGCCGTGCGGCCCGGCACCAAGGCGGTGTTCTTCGAATCGATGTCGAACCCGACGCTGGAGGTGATCGACGTCGCCGCGGTCGCCGAGATCGCCCATGCGGTCGGCGCGCTGGTCATCGTGGACAACGTCTTCGCGACCCCGGTCTTCTCGCGCGCGGTCGATCTGGGCGCGGATGTCATCGTCTATTCCGCGACCAAGCACATCGACGGACAGGGCCGCTGCCTCGGCGGGGTGATCTGCGGCACGAAGCAGTTCGTGCGCAAGGTGGCGGAGCCCTACCTGAAGCACACCGGCGGGGCGCTCTCGCCGTTCAACGCCTGGGTGATGCTGAAAGGGATGGAGACGCTCGACCTGCGGGTGCGGGCGCAGGCCGACAGCGCGATGGCGCTGGCCGAGGCCCTCGACGGGCATGCCAAGCTGGCGCGCGTGATCTATCCCGGCCTTGCGGCACATCCGCAGCACGCCACGGCGGCTGCGCAGATGGACGGGTTCGGCACGGTGCTGGCGCTCGATCTCGCGGGCGGGCGCGAGGCGGCCTTCCGGTTCCTGAACGCGCTGGAGATCGTGACGATCTCGAACAACCTCGGGGACGCGAAGTCGATCATCACCCACCCGGCGACGACGACTCACCAGCGGCTGAGCCCGGCCCAGCGCGAGTCGCTGGGCATCGGCGAGGGGCTCGTGCGCCTCTCGGTCGGGCTGGAGGACACCGACGACCTGATCGCGGACGTGACGCGCGCCCTCGAGAGCGCCTGATCGACGGGCATCCCGGTCACAGCCGCCTGTGGACAGTCTGCAGGCGGCTTGACCGGTGGCCGTCACCCCGGCAAGCCCGATCTGCAAGCCATGGGGGTTCAGATGACCGACTTTTCGCGTTTCGGGCAGGCGCTGCGCCGCCCCGAGGCCGCCACCGAGACCGGCGGCTCCTTCTTCGGCCCGGATCTGGTGATCGACGGGCACGTCAAGGGCAGCGGCCGGATCACGGTCGATGGCCGCATCACCGGCAAGATCGAAACGCAGGACCTGACCGTGGGCACCACCGCGCAGCTCGACGGCGAGGCCGATGCCGCCCGCATGGTGATCGCGGGCACCGTCAAGGGCACCGTCACGGCCGGCGACCTGTCGCTGCGCGGCACGGCGGATGTCGCGGCCGACGTGGTCTGCGGCACGCTCGCCATCGAGAGCGGCGCGACGATCACCGCAAGCGTGCGCTGCGCTAAGCCGGTGGCCGAGGCCCCGTCGCTGGCAGCCAGCGCCTGACCGGGTGCGGCCCTTTCTCGTCCTGCAACTGCGGCCCGAGGACGAGGCCGCCGACGCCGAATTCGCGGCCTTTCTCGACAAGGGCGGACTCGCGCCCGGCGAGGTGCGGCGCATCCGGCTCGACCGCGAGCCGCTGCCCGCCGGTCTGGACCTGACCGCCTTCGCCGGGATCATCGTCGGCGGCGGCCCCGGCTGCGTCAGCGACCCGCCCGCCACGAAAGACCCGGTCGAGGCCCGGATCGAGGCCGAGATCCTGAGCCTGATGCCGCAGGTGCTGGCGCAGGACATTCCCTACATGGGCTGCTGCTACGGGCTGGGCATTCTAGCCACCGCGCTTGGCGGCGAGGTCTCGAAGGCCCGCTACGGCGAGCCGATCGGCGCGGTGCCCTGCCGCCTGACGCCCGAAGGCGCGGCCGATCCCCTGCTTGCCGGGCTGCCGGAGGGCTTCAAGGCGCTGGTCGGTCACAAGGAGGCCGTGCAGAGCCTGCCGCCCGGGGCCGTGCACCTCGTCGAGGCCGGGCCCTGCCCGTTCCAGATGATCCGTGCCGGGCGCAACGTCTACGCCACCCAGTTCCACCCCGAGGCCGACGGGCCGGAGTTCGCGCTGCGCATCCGGATCTACCGCCACAAGGGCTATTTCGACCCCTCCGAGGCCGACGACCTGACCGCGCGCGTGCTGTCCGAGACCGTCACGGTCCCGGCAGCGATCCTGCGCGGCTTCGTCGAAAGATACCGGGCCGGTGTCGCCTCCGAGTGATCCGGCGGCCGGGCTCTCCCGTAAACTTTCCGAAACCCGGTTGGTGAACCGTGGCCGACGCCCTAGCTGCAAGGGGCGCGACAGGATGGAAGGATCAGCCCCCGATGAACATTCACGCCCCGGACCTGAATCGTATGCCCGAAACCCGCGAGGCCGAGGACGCCCTGCGTCTTCTGCGCCGCTGGGCCGCCTCGGCGAGCCCGTCCGAGATCGCGGCCCTAGAGCCCGGTCTCGCGCGGCTGCTGCCCGGCCGCCCGGTTCCGGACTACCCCGCCCTTGCCCGCGCCTACCCCGAGGATTTCGTGGTGGACAGCGCCTACAAGGACAGCCTGCCCGACCTGCAGAACGGCCCGGCTTCGCTGATCAAGGGCGCACGGCGGCAGATCCAGCATGTCGGCATTTCCAACTTCCGGCTGCCGATCCGCTATCACACCCGCGACAACGGCGACCTGACGCTCGAGACCTCGGTGACCGGCACGGTCAGCCTCGAGGCCGAGAAGAAGGGCATCAACATGTCCCGCATCATGCGCAGCTTCTACAAGCACGCGGGCGAGACCTTCAGCTTCGAGGTGATCGAGGCCGCGCTCGACGCCTACAAGGCCGACCTCGAGAGCTTCGATGCGCGCATCCAGATGCGGCTGTCGTTCCCGATGCAGGTCGAAAGCCTGCGGTCGGGCCTGTCCGGCTGGCAGTACTACGACATCGCGCTGGAACTGGTGGAACAGGCCGGGGTGCGCAAGAAGATCATCCACCTCGACTTCGTCTATTCCTCGACCTGCCCCTGCTCGCTGGAGCTCAGCGAACATGCCCGGCAGTTCCGCGGACAGCTCGCGACCCCGCATTCGCAGCGCTCGGTCGCGCGCCTGTCGGTCGTGCTCGACCCGAACGCGGGCTGCCTGTGGTTCGAAGACCTGATCGAGATGGCCCGCGCCGCGGTGCCGACGGAAACGCAGGTGATGGTCAAGCGCGAGGACGAACAGGCCTTCGCCGAGCTGAATGCCGCCAACCCGATCTTTGTCGAGGATGCGGCGCGGCTCTTTGCCGAGCAGCTTCAGGCCGATGCGCGGGTCTCGGATTTCCGCGTGATCGCCAGCCACCAGGAAAGCCTGCACAGCCATGACGCGGTGTCGGTGCTGACCGAGGGCGACACCTTCGCCGCCGAAAGCCTCGATCCGCGGCTGTTCCAGTCGCTGTTCCACATCGGCTGAGCCCGGTGTCACCGCCTTCGCGGCGCAGCGGTCCGTCCGCTGCCCGCGACCCGGGGCCACGATCCGACCAGACCCGGATCGTGGCCCCGTTTGGGTCAGGGGGTCTCGCCCGGCCCGACATCGGGCGCGAACGGATCCTGCAGCGGGTCGAAGCCCGGCTCGACCACGTTCGTCTTCGACGCGAGGTAGCGCCGGTGCGAGACGACCATGCCGCGCAGCGCGACGTAGCTGTCCGCGCTCTCGTACAGGACCTCGTCGATCAGCGGACCCGACAGGTGCCGCGCCGCGACCCGTGCCGCCTGCGACGCCGTGCTGGCGAAGCGGGTCTGCGCCGGGGTCGTCAGCAGCCATTCCGATACCGCGAGCGGCCCGAAGAGCGCGGCCGAGGCATAGGCCCCGACATGGTCGATGGTCATGCCCGGGCCACGCAGCGGGGCCTCGGTATAGACGCCCTCCGGCAGGCCCCAGCGGCGCAGGGTCAGGCCGAAGTCGGTCGGACGGTGCGGCAGCCCCATCTCGCGCGCCGGGTCCAGCATGCCGCCCAGTCCGAAGATCGTGTTGGCACCGAAGCGCAGCACGCTGTGGATCGCCAGTTCCCCCTCGCCTTGCAGCAAGTGGTTCACCGCCACGACCGGCAGGCCGAGGGCCCCGTAGACCGCCGCGAAGGGCCGCATGACCACCCGGTCGGTCAGGCGATTGGCCTGGTGCACGACCCGGTTTGCCGGCTCGAACGGATCGGGAATGTCGTCACCGGGTGGCGCCGCGCAGGCGCTCAGGGCCAGTAACCCCGCTATGAAGGCAGTGCGCCGCAGGGCGCAGCCGGGTCGTGTCATGTCATCCCCCTTCGACTCAGCGTCGTCAGAAGACACGCGATCCTGCGGTGAGTAAGGTCTTGCACCCCAACGGGTTGTGGATGGTTGAGTCGCGTACCCGCCCAAACACACGCCTTTTTAGGGGTTGGCCTTTGCCCCTAGCTGTGCTCCTCGGCCGCCACGGCGGCGAGGGCGCGGTTGTAGGCCTTGAGCGCGTCGATGTGGAACACCGCCCCCAGCAGGCGCGGCGGGCGCTCCTCGGTGGACGGAATCACGACCGGCAGGAACCCGGCGTCGGTCCGGTCGAGGCGCGGCAGGGCGCTTTCGAGCGTGTCCGCGGGGGTCAGGAACCGCCCCTCCGCGATCAGGTCGAGACAGGCGTCCTCGGGGGCCGCGCGGGCATGGCCCACCGGGCGCATGATGCGGCCGACCCCCAGCGTGCAAGGGACCCAGGCCTGCGGACCGGCGGCGACATGCACGTCGCGGCGTTCGAGTTGCGTAAGGAAGAACGACCGGTCCACCAGCCGCGAGGCCAGCGCCGTCGAGAGCGACACCGCCACCATCACGGCAAGCCCGGTCTGCCAGTCGCCCGTCAGTTCGAACACGATCAGCGTGGTCGAGATCGGCGCACCCAGCACGGCGGCGGCGACCGCGCCCATGCCCGCCAGCGCGTAGAGCGTCTCCGACCCCGAAACCTCCGGGAAGATCCCGGTGGCGACCTGCCCGAACGCGAGCCCCACGAGCGCGCCGACCATCAGCGAGGGCGAGAACACCCCGCCCCCCATCCGGCCCGCCATGGTGATCGAGACCGCGACGACCTTGAGAATCGCGAAGACGATGGCCTCGTGCAGCAACAGCGATCCGGTCAGCGCCTGGCTGGTGGTCTGGTAGCCGACCCCGATGATGTGCGGGAAGGCGATGGCGAGCGCCCCGAGCATGGCCCCCGCGACCGCCGGGCGCAGCCAGCGCGGCAGGCCGAGCCGCGCCTGCACATGGGTGCCGAAATCGTCGGCCCAGAAGATCGTCCGCATCAGCACGACCGCCACCAGCCCCGACAGGAGGCCCAGCATCAGGAACGCCGGCAGTTCGACGTAGAACCCGAGCGCGCCACCGTCCGGGGGCAGGCTGAACTCGGTGATGTCGCCGAACTCGAGCCGGTTGATGACCGTGCCCGCCGCCGACGCGATCACGATGGGCGCGAAGGCATGAACCGCGAAATGGCGCAGGACCACCTCCAGCGCGAACAGCGCCCCGGCGATCGGGGCGTTGAAACTGGCCGAGACCGCCGCCGCGACGGCACAGCCCAGCAGGTCGCGCCCGGTGATGCCATCGGCATGCAGCCGCTCGGACACCCAGGTCGAGATCAGCGCCGCGAGGTGGACGACCGGCCCTTCCCGGCCGGTCGAGCCGCCGGTCGACAGCGTGATGAGCGAGGCCAGCGCCGAGGCGATCCCGGCCTTGCGCTCGACCCGCCCCTCGCGCAGGGCCGCGCCCTCGATCACGTCGGCCACGCCGCGCACCCGGCCATCCTCGGTGAAGAGGTGCAGGATCACCCCCACTGCCAAGCCGCCGAGAACCGGCACGATCAGCAGCCAGTACCACGGCAGGCTTTCGGCGTGGCTCGCCATCGCGCGCACGTCGTCGTTGGCATAGGCCCAGCTTTGCAGCGCGGTGATCCCTTTGCGGAACAGGAGCGCCGCGATGCCCGCCGCGACCCCGACCGCCAGCGCGATGAACCAGAACTGGATCTGGCTGGGGCCGCGCGTCCGGACGAGCACGATGCCCCGGCGGGTCGAGCGGGCCAGCGCCCGGGCCTGTGCCTTCAGAAGATCGCGTGTCCGGTCCGCCACCGGCTGTCCTTCCCGTCAGGGTGCCCCGCCGAAACGCCGCGCCCGGCGGCGATCCCTTGGGGGGCAGTCTTAGTGGAAACCCATATCTTGGGAAAGCCCCGCCCTGTGTGCGGGCTCAGGCGCCGAGCAACTCGCGGGCCTGGGCGCGGGCGGCCTCGGTGATGCGGTCGCCGGACAGCATCCGGGCGATCTCGTCCACGCGCTCGGCGGCGGCCAGCGGCACGACCCGGCTGCGCGTCTCGTCCCCCTCGACGGATTTCTCGACCCGCCAGTGATGCGCCCCCAGCGCCGCGACCTGCGGCGAGTGGGTCACGACCAGCACCTGCGCGCCCTCGGCCAGCGCCTTGAGGCGCTTGCCCACGGCATCCGCCGTCGCCCCGCCGACGCCGCGGTCGATCTCGTCGAAGATCAGCGTCATCGGCTCGGCGCCCTCGGTCAGGCAGACCTTGAGCGCCAGCAGGAAGCGCGACAGCTCGCCGCCCGAAGCGATCTTGTTCAGCGGACCGGCAGGGGCACCGGGGTTGGTCGCGACGGTGAAGGTGACGCTGTCCTGCCCGTCCGGCCCCGGCGCGGCGGCGTCGATCACGGTCTCGAACCGGGCGCGCTCCATCTTCAGCGGGGCCAGTTCGCCCGCCATCGCCGCGTCGAGCCGCGTGGCGGCCTCGCGCCGGGCGGCGCTCAGGGCCGCGGCGGCGGCGGTATAGGCGGCATCGGTCGCGCGCAGTGTCTCGCGCAGCCGGGCCAGGTCGCCCTCGCCCGCGTCAAGGGCCGCGAGCCGGGTGCGCAGGTCCTCCGCGAAGGCCCCGAGGTCGTCCGGGTTGACGCCATGCTTGCGCGCCAGCCCGCGGATCGCGAACAGCCGCTCCTCGATCCGCTCCAGTTCCAGCGGGTCGAAGGCCAGCCCTTCGAGCGTGTCCTCGACGCCCGACACGGCCTCGCCCAGTTCCACGAGCGCGCGGTTCAACGCCTCAAGCGGCGCGTCGAGATGCCCTTCCGCCTTGTCGGCCACGCCTTCCAGCCAGCGTACGGCGTCGGTCATCATCCCCTCCGCGCCTTCGCCGGTCAGCGCGTGATGGGCGGCCCGGATGTCGTCGCGGATGCGCTCGGCCGACTGCATCAGCCGCCGCTGCGCGTCGAGGGCGGCCTCCTCGCCGGGTTTCGGATCGAGCGTGTCGAGCTCGGCGACGGCATGGCGCAGGAAATCCTCGTCGGCGGTCGCCTTCTGCAACGCGGTCTCGGCCCGCTCGACCGCCTTCGCGGCGGCGGCCCGGGCGGACCACGCGGCGCGGGTGGCGTCCAGCGGTTCGGCCAGCCCGGCATAGGCGTCGAGCAGGCGGCGATGCCCCTTCGGGTCCAGAAGGCCGCGGTCGTCGTGCTGCCCGTGCAGTTCGACCAGCGTCTCGCCGAGCGCGCGCAACAGGGTCGCCGTGGCGGGCCGGTCGTTGACGCGGGCGGTGCGGCGGCCCTCGGCGGTCAGGCTGCGGCTGACGAGGATCTCGCCGTCCTCGACGGCGATTCCCGCCTCGTCGAGCACCGCGATGGCCGGGTGCCCCTCGGGCACCTGGAACACGGCCGCCACTTCGCCCCGGTCGGCGCCGCTGCGCACGAGGTCGCCGCGCCCGCGCCAGCCAAGGACGGCACCCAGCGCATCGAGCAGGATCGACTTGCCCGCGCCGGTCTCGCCGGTGAGCACGTTGAGGCCGGGCTGGAACTGCAAGTCCAGCCGGTCAATGATGAGGATGTCCCGGATGTCGAGACTGACGAGCATTCCCGCCCCCGCTGCGCCGCTTGCATCTACCGGTTTCTGCACCGCGCCCACGGCGGCGGCAAGGACCTGTCGTCAGAGCCACTCGCCGCGGATCATGCGCCGGTAGACCGTGCGCAGCCAGCCCTCGCCCTGGGCCTCCGGCGCCAGTTGCCGGGCGGTCAGAAGCTTGTAGCCGTCCTCGTACCACTGGGTGGACTGGAAGTTGTGACCGAGGATCGCGCCCGCGGTCTGTGCCTCGTCCGTCAGGCCGAGCGACAGATAGGCCTCGATCAGGCGGAACAGCGCCTCGGGCGTGTGGCTGGTGGTCTCGAAGTCCTCGACCACGACACGGAACCGGGTCACGGCCGCGGTGAAGTGCTGCCGCTTCAGGTAGTACCGGCCGATCTCCATTTCCTTCGCCGCAAGGTGGTCGAAGGCGAGATCGAATTTCAGCATCGCCGAGCGCGCCCACTCGCTGTCCGGGTAACGCTCGATCACGACGCGCAGCGCCTGAAGCGCCTGGAAGGTCAGGCCCTGGTCACGGCCGATCTCGTCGATCTGGTCGTAGTAGCTGAGCGCCAGCAGGTACTGGGCATAGGGCGCTTCCTCGTCACCCGGGTAGAAGTCGAGGAACCGCTGCGCGGTGGCGCGGCTCTGCTCGTAGTCCCGGTCGCGGTGATA
>JAUHZL010000446.1 GCA_030425945.1 Alphaproteobacteria bacterium
TACGACGCAATCCTCCATGCAGGGTGTCAGGCGTGGAACAACCTGATCGCCCTACCGGAAGTCATCACGTCAATCGGAACCAGAGATTGGGCGAAAGTGGGTCAATGATCGCAGCCCTTGGTATCAGGTAGGCGGTCGCCTGGCCTTCGAGGATGAAGGGCAGCGCTTCCTGCCAGCTGTAGGTCTGGTGGTCGTCGATGAAGGCGCCCATGTCGATCAGCTGACGCCAGTTCTCGAAGGTCGCCCGCACGCGCGGGTCGGTCCACGGAACCTCGCCGTTGGCGAGCTGGATGTGGAAGTCATAGCCGTTGGTGCGCGAGTTGATGTAGTCGAACCAGCCGCCCGCGGTCCAAAGGAACTTGGTGCCGATGGTGTAGCACTTGCGGCCCGAGTCGAGGATCGCCTGGCAGTTCGCCAGTTCCTCGTCCCAGGTCTTCGGCTCTTCGAGGCCCAGCTCGGCGAAGATGTCGGCGCGGTAGTAGACGCCCCACTGGTAGTAGGTATAGGGCACGCCCCACTGCGCGCCGTTCAGGGTCATCGCGCCCTTGGTCGAGGCCAGCGCCTCGAACTCCGGCTCGGCCCACAGGTCCGAGATGTCCATGAAGAGACCGGCGTCCACGTAGGGCGTCATGCGGGTGGCGGCGTACCAGTTCACCACGTCCGGCGGGTTGGCGGACAGCGCGTTCCGGATCTGGGTCTTCCACGCCTCGCGGTCGACGATCTCGAGGTTGACGGTCAGGTCGGGGTGCATCGCGTCGAAATCGGCGGCGAGCTTCTCCATGACCGCGCGCGGTGCCGGGTTCGACATGTCGGAAATGATCCGCAGCTCACCCGTCAGCGGCGCGCTGTGGCTGCCGGCAAAGGCGGTGCCGGCGAGCATGGTCGTGGCTGCAAGCGCCGCGAGCGACGCCTTCACAGTGGAACGCATGGTATCCTCCCTTATGCATTCTATGTCAGTTTGGTTCCAATTAATGAAACCTAGTTTTGTATATTGAAATCATAATCGCGACTCGCCTATTCTTGTCAACAGGGCTGATACCGACCGCCAGCGTCGGACAGGGCCCGCGGGAGGAGACGAGGATGCGCGGCACCGGGGACGGCACCGTCGGCAAGGCACTGGATGTCCTGGACCACGTGGCGGGGTTCGCCCGGCCCGTGCGCTTTGCCGAACTGCTGGCCACCAGCACCTATCCCAAGGCCACCCTCTACCGGATGCTGCAGACGCTGACCTCGACGGGCCTGCTGAGCTACGACGAGGACCGCCATACCTATGCCCCGGGCGTCCGGCTGGTGCGGCTGGCGCACGCGGCCTGGGCGCAGTCCTCGCTCGCGCCGATCGCCCGCCCGCACCTCGACCTGCTCAGCCGCGACATCGGCGAGACGGTGCACCTCGCGCAGCTCGACGCCGGGCAGGTGCTCTACGTCGACAAGCGCAACGCCGTCCGCCCCGTCGAGATGTTCAGCGAGGCCGGCAAGGTCGGTCCCGCCTATTGCACCGGGGTCGGCAAGGCGATGCTCGCCTACCTTCCGGAGGACCAGCTCGCCGACGCCCTGTCCCGGCAGAGCTTCCACCGCCACACCGCGCAAACCCTCGACACGCCCGAGGCGCTGGGCGCCGAACTGGCCGCGATCCGCCAGCGCGGCCACGCCTATGACCGCGAGGAACACGAGGACGGGATCATCTGCATCGCGGTGCCGATCCTGTCCCCGTCCGGCCGGCTGCTCGGCGCGATGTCGGTCACCGGCACCACCCGGCACATCTCGATGCCGAAGCTCGAATCCTACCTTCCCCGCCTGCGCGATGCCGCGAAGGCCATCGCGTCCGATGCCGCCGACTGGCGGTTCCCGGACACGCCCTCCCCCGCGCGCGGGGCCGCCCGCGCCGCCTCTCACTGAATGGAGCCGTCATGTCCGGTGTCACGCTGAATCAGGTCGTCAAGCGGTACGGAAACGTCCAGGTGATCCACGGGATCGACCTGACGATCGAGGACGGGGAATTCTGCGTCTTCGTCGGGCCCTCCGGCTGCGGGAAATCCACCCTCCTGCGGATGGTCGCGGGGCTGGAGGAGACGACCGAGGGCAGCATGCACATCGGCACCCGGAACGTCACCCACATGGACCCGGCGGCGCGCGGCGTCGCGATGGTGTTCCAGACCTACGCGCTCTACCCGCACATGACGGTCGAGCAGAACATGGGCTTCGGCCTCAAGATGACCGGGCATCCCGCGTCCGAGATCAAGACCAAGGTGGCCGAGGCCAGCCGCATCCTGAAGCTCGACCC
>JAUHZL010000447.1 GCA_030425945.1 Alphaproteobacteria bacterium
CCCTCAAGGCCATCGCAACCGGCCATCCCCAAAGCCGCATCGACGACCTGCTTCCCTGGAACTTCCAGCCGTCAAGCTGAAACCCACGTGACCGTCGAACGACGCTTACGAGCGACGACGCGAACACCGCCGCCGGGCCGGTCTGGGTGCGCTTCTCGGTCTGGCTCGACCCGGTGACGGCGCTGCCGGAGAACGGCGCGAAGCTGCATGTCGCCCAGTTCCACCAGCGCGAGGGGCAGGACGGCGCGGCCGCGACGCCCGCGCTGATGCTGAACCTGACCGAGGAGGGCGATCTCGTCGCCCAGTTCGAGCGCGCGGTCGGCAAGCGCGCCTACCGGCTGGTGGCGGGCGGTGTGGGCCGCGACGCGGCGCTCGGCCAGTGGATCGACATCGCGATCGGGGCGGACTGGCGGATGGCGGGCGGCTGGACCGAGATCCTGGTGCGCCCCGAGGGCGCCGCGGACTGGCAGAGCGTGGCCTGGGACGACGGCATGAACACCTCGACCGGCCATGTCTTCTTCAAGTTCGGGCTCTACCGCAGCTTCCTCGAACGCGACCCGGGCCTCGCCGACCGCCCGGCCCGCGCGCTCTTCCGCACCCCCGTCCGCGGCACCGATCCGCGCGCCGTGCTGGGACTGGCCGCGGCGGGGTGAGGGCCACGGCTCGGCCTGGTCCGTGTTGCGGGGTCTTCGCCATCTCGTATGGTGAGCCTGTCTTCGACACGTTGCGGATTTGACGGATGAGTTGGGCCCTCTTCATCGATGAATCCGGGCAGGATCTGCGCGAGTCTCCCTACGAGGTTCTGGCCGGTATCGCTGTCGAGGACCGTGTTCTCTGGAAGCTGATCCGCGATTTGTCGGATGCACAGGAGCGGATCTTCGGCGTTCGGCTCTTCGAGGCCTATGGCAGCGAGGCGAAGGCCCAGAAGCTGCTGAAGCGAAAGGTCTTCAAGCATGCGGCGCAACTCGATGCCTTCGCAGCCGAGGTCAGATAGCCTCTGGCCCGGGAGATTCTCGAGAACGGGGCCAGCGCAACCCGGGAGCGGCTCACCGCCTTGGCGCAGGCCAAGCTGGCCTATGTCGAAACGGCGCTGGATCTGGCGCAACGCGCTGGAGCCGTTGCCTTTGCGTCCATCGTGCCGGGGACAGCCCCGCGTCCTGAAGGCGGGATGCTTCGCAAGGATTACGCGTATCTCTTCGAACGCTTCTTCTATTTCCTGAATGGTCGGCCTGATGACCCGATGGGGTATCTGGTCTTTGACGAACTGGACAAGTCGGCAAGCCATATGCTGCTTGGACAGGTGTCGCAGTACTTCGTCCGCACCCGGAACGGTCGGACGCGTTCGCGCCTGATCATCCCGGAACCGTTCTTCGTGCACAGTGACCTGACCACGATGGTGCAGGTCGCCGACCTGATCGCATACACGGTGAGCTGGGGCGTGCGTCTTTCCGGAATGAGCGAACCACGGCGCGAGGAGCTTGACCCTTTCGCTGCGCAGGTCATGCGGTTGCGCTTTACTCAGCGCACGCCCGGCGGGCACACCAACTTCGGCTTCAAGATCATCAACGATCTTCGGGCGCGGGCGCAGCAATAAAAAAGGCAATGCCGTCGCCGACAAAGCCTCCACTCACTGATATGGCAGCGTCGTCGTCGTTTGTCCAGAACCGGTCAGAGCGCGCATCTCAGCGCGTCGCGCGCCGGGCCAGCAGGAGCGCGAGCAGGGCGAGGGCGAGGCCGGGGAGCAGCCAGAGCGGGTCGAGGCCCAGTTCCGGGGCGGCGCCGGCGCTGCCGGCAGTGCCGCCGCCGTAGCTGTCGGTGCCCTTGAACAGCTTCAGGGCGAAGAGGAACCCGAGAATTCCTTCGATGGTCCAGGCCGTCATTGGTTTCCTCGCATGAGACAGACTCGCATATTGAGACATATTGATGCCCGGACGGCACCTGTCCAGCGCCCGCCGAAAGACGGGGGCTGACGGGAAACAGTGCCGAGCAAGCATACCGATTGTCGGCAAACCGGAAACGACAGCGCGCCCTCAGGGGCGTCCGTTGCGCAAGCCCTCCCGCAGGCCCTCGGCGATGGCGGCGATGCGGGGAGCGAGCGGGTTGGTGCGGCGCCAGACGAGGCCCAGCGTGCGCGAGGGGCGCGGCGGTGCGAGGCGGGCGACCGAGACCTCGGCGCTGCGGGCTTCCAGCGGGATCGCCATTTCCGGGATCAGGGTCACGCCGATGCCCGCGCCGACCATCTGCACCAGCGTCGCGAGCGAACTGCCCTCCATCAG
>JAUHZL010000448.1 GCA_030425945.1 Alphaproteobacteria bacterium
CGCCGTCAGGGTCAGGCGCAGGGACGGTCCACGGTCACGGCTGACGATGATGACCGAGGCGAGCATCTCAACCGGTCCCCATCTCCCGCAGGGCCGCTTCGATACGGGGCACGTCCGCGGGGTTGTTCAGCTCCCAGAAGACACGGCCCCGGGCCTCGACCTCGACGCAGAGCACGGTGCGCCCGTTCTCGAGGAAGCGCAGTTGCTCCAGTCCTTCGAGCTGCTCCAGCGGCCCGACCGGCCAGGTCGCGTAGTGGTCGAGGACATCCGGGCGATAGGCGTAGCACCCGACATGGTGGAAGACGTCGCTGGGAGCCTCCGGCGCCGGGGTCCCGGCGGTGAAGGGTATGACTTCCTTGGAGAAATAGAGCGCCTGATGCTGCGCGCCGAACACCGCGGTCGTGCCGCCGACGCGTCCCGCCGCCCGATCGGCCCTGAGGGCCGCGAGCGTGGCGCCATCGCAGCGCAGCACGGGTGTGGCGAGGTCGGCGTCGGGCGCGGCCCGCAGCCCGGCGACGAGATCCGAGACGAACCAGGCCGGGGTCAGCGGCGCGTCCCCCTGCAGGTTGACGACGATCTCGGGCCGGTGGTCGATCTTCGCGATCACCTCGGCGCAGCGCTCGGTCCCGTTCCGGCAGGCCTCCGATGTCATGACGACCTCGGCCCCGAACCCCTCGGCCTCGGCCCGGATGCGGTCGTCGTCCGTCGCCACCACGACGCGCGGCGCGCCGGGCACGGCCATCGCGGCGTCCCAACTGCGCCGGATCAGGGTTCGCGCGACGCCATCTGCCCCGCGCAGCGCAACGAGCGGCTTCCCCGGATACCGGGTCGAGGCATAGCGTGCGGGAATGACGATCAGGACGCTCATTCGGACCCGGCGGGCACGAGCAGAACGCCCGGCGCATAGGCGATGAAGAAGGGATTGGCGTAGCCGGGCTTGCCGTAGGTGAACGGCGCGTGATCCTCGAACCGGATCATCAGCCCCCCCGCCCCGCGCAACACCGCGTCACCCGCGGCGGTATCCCATTCCATCGTGCGTCCGAGCCGGGGATAGAGGTCCGCTTCGCCCGCCGCGACAAGGCAGAACTTCAGGGACGACCCGGCCGAGGTCATGTCGCGCACGGCATAGCGGCCGATATAGGCGTCGGTTGCCGCGTCGCGGTGTGATTTCGACGCCACCACCATCAGCGCCCGGTTGTCGGGCATGGACACGCCCAGCGAGCGCGTTGCGCCCACGGTCTCCACGTCGAACGGGGCGCTTTCCTCGACGCTCTGGCCATCGGCACCGGTGTAGAAAAGCCGCCCGATTGCAGGCGCATAGACCACGCCGCGCACGGGAACGCCGTCCTCGACCCAAGCGATGTTGACCGTGAACTCGCCGCGCCGCTGCACGAATTCCTTGGTGCCGTCGAGGGGGTCGACGATGAAGAACCGGTCGGCCGCCTTGTCATGGGTCGCGGCCTGCTCCTCGGTCACCACGAGGGCGTCCGGAAACGCCTCCGCCAGCCCGCGGGCGATCAGGGCGTCGGCCGCCTCGTCCGCCGCGGTCACCGGGCTTTCGTCAGCCTTGGCCCGCACCGAGAAGTCGTCCTCGCCGTAAATCTCCATGATCGCGTCACCCGCCTGGAGGGCGAGCCTGCGCATCACCGAAACCGCCTGTGCATAATCCATGGTGAAATCCTTTCGGGCGCATGGCATCAAAATCGCCATGATTTCTCTATGATCGTGCCCCAAACGAAGTGCAACCTCGCCCAACGCGTTCCAGTGAAGTCCTGAGCCGGGGTCCTGCCATGTTCCACAATGAAGAGAAAACCACAGGCGTTTCGCTCGGATTTCGGACACTGGCCCTGATCTACCATGCCACGGTGCGCGAGGTTCGCAAGAATCACGGAAATGCCATTGTCGGACTGCTGATGAACATGCTGCAGACGATCGTCTTCGTCGGCGCTTTCTTCGCCATGTTCTGGTTTCTGGGGGCGCGCACGGCCGCGATCCGGGGCGATTTCCTGCTGTACATCATGACGGGGATCTTCCTCTTCATGACGCACACCAAAGCGATGGCCGCGGTCGTGGCGTCCGAGGGGCCGTCCTCGCCGATGATGAAGCACCGGACGATGAACACGGTCATCGCCATCTCGGCAGCCGCGCTCGCGTCGCTCTACATCCAGACGCTGTCGATGGTCGTGGTGCTGTTCTTCTACCACGTGCTGGTCACGCAGATCACGATCTACGACCCGGTCGGTGCCTACGAGATGGTCCTCCTGAGCT
>JAUHZL010000449.1 GCA_030425945.1 Alphaproteobacteria bacterium
TGGGCCGTCCAAATGGACGCCCACTTCGCCGTCTCGTTCCAAGCCCAAACCTCCAACGCCCATGCGCGCGGAGATTGGCCCGTTCAGCTCACCAACGGCAGGAGGGGGGCGGCGTCGCGCTTACGACTATCTCGACTACGATTCGGACATCAACCGGATGGGGCGGGTGCTGGCGCTCGGCGGGTCGATGGACGGGTTCGCCGCCGGCCTGAAGCTGCGCGAGGCCGAACCGGGCAGCCGGATGCACTATGTCTCGATCGACACCCATGTGCTCGGGATGGTGATCCGGGGCGCGACCGGGCGCGACATTCCCGGGCTGATGTCCGAGCGCCTGATCGCCCGCATGGGGCTGGAGGCCGAGCCCTATTACCTGACCGACGGCGAAGGGACGGCCTTCGTGCTGGGCGGGCTGAACCTGCGGACCCGCGACTATGCCCGGATGGGCGAGATGGTCCGCAAAATGGGCCGGATCGGGACCGCGCAGGTGGTGCCCGCCGACTGGGTCGCCGCCAGCACCACGCCTTCGGCCCTGACCGCGCCGGGCCGGATGCAGTACGGCTACCAGTGGTGGATGCCGAAGGACGCGCGCCCCGGCGAGGTGATCGCACAGGGCATTTACGGGCAATACGTCTACATCGACCGGACCCGCGGCGTGGTGATCGCGGTCAACTCGGCCGACCGCGGGTTCCGCGAGCCGGGCGTCGAGGACGGCAACATCGAGATGCTGCGCCGGATCGCGGCGGCGCAGGGCTGACGGTCAGCCCTGCATGTCCCAGCCGAGGGCGCGGGCCACGGTGAAGATGTCCTTGTCGCCCCGGCCGCAGAGGTTCATCACCAGCAGGTGATCCTTCGGCAGGTCGGGCGCGATCTTCAGCACATGCGCCAGCGCGTGGCTCGGCTCCAGCGCGGGAATGATCCCCTCGGTCTCGCAGCAGACCTTGAAGGCCTCCAGCGCCTCGGCATCGGTGATCGAGACATACTGCGCCCGGCCCACGTCGTGCAGCCAGGCGTGCTCCGGCCCGATGCCCGGGTAGTCGAGCCCGGCCGAGATCGAGTACCCTTCGAGGATCTGGCCGTCCGCGTCCTGCAGCAGGTAGGTCCGGTTGCCGTGCAGCACACCCGGCCGCCCGCCGGTCAGCGAGGCGCAGTGCTCCATCTTCTCGTTGACGCCCTTGCCGCCCGCTTCGACCCCGATGATCGCCACGTCCTTGTCGTCGAGGAACGGGTAGAACAGGCCCATCGCGTTCGAGCCGCCGCCGATCGCGGCGATGATGGTGTCGGGCAGACGGCCCTCGGCCTCCATCATCTGTTCGCGGGTTTCCTTGCCGATGATCGACTGGAAGTCGCGGACCATGGCCGGATAGGGGTGCGGGCCCGCGACGGTGCCGATGCAGTAGAAGGTGTCGCGCACGTTGGTCACCCAGTCGCGCAGCGCGTCGTTCATCGCGTCCTTCAACGTGCCGCGGCCGGAGGTCACGGGCACCACCTCGGCGCCGAGCAGCTTCATGCGGAACACGTTCGGGGCCTGCCGCTCGACGTCGTGCGCGCCCATGTAGACCACGCATTTCAGACCGAACTTGGCGCAGACGGTCGCGGTCGCGACGCCGTGCTGACCGGCGCCGGTCTCGGCGATGATCCGGGTCTTGCCCATGCGGCGGGCGAGGATGATCTGGCCCAGCACGTTGTTGATCTTGTGCGCACCGGTGTGGTTCAGCTCGTCGCGCTTGAAGTAGATCTTCGCGCCGCCCAGCCGGTCGGTCAGGCGCTCGGCGAAATAGAGCGGCGACGGCCGTCCGACGTAATGCTTCCACAGCCAGTCCATCTCGGCCCAGAAGTCCGGATCGGTCTTGGCGTGCTCGTACTGCGCCTCGAGTTCGAGGATCAGCGGCATCAGCGTTTCGGACACAAACCGCCCGCCGAAATCGCCGAACCGGCCCTTCTCGTCGGGGCCGGTCATGAAGGAGTTGATCAGGTCGTCGGGCATGGTCGGGCCTCTCGCTATGCTCATCGGCCTTGGTAGGGGACCCGAGGCGGCGAGACAAGCGGAAGGCACGCGGGCAAGGGCCGACGCGGTTTGCAAACCGCGTCCCCGCGCGGCCGCGCGGGGAAGGGCCTTGCCAAGGCCCTTCCCGCCTAGGTCGTGGACTCATTAGCCTTGATCCAGATCCGCGTTGAAGCGAGGTGGAGGGCGGCAAGGAAGTTCGTTGCGGTCTTGAAGTAGCGCGTGGCGATGCCACGGAAGTGTTTCAGCCGGTT
>JAUHZL010000450.1 GCA_030425945.1 Alphaproteobacteria bacterium
GGCTTGTCACCAAAGAAGGGCATCAGCCACTTCCTCGTGATGTCAACATACATGCGGTGGCTTGCGATGGCGGCCCCCTTCGCCTTCACCCGGTCAAGCTCAACAAGATATTCATTGGCCACCTGCCCAAAACGCTTGACGTTAAGGGGCGCACCGAAGTTCTTCAGCAGCGCCCATTCCCTGAGCTTATCCTCGGCAAACCGCAGGGCCTGCTGCCGGTCGGTGGTCTTGGTGGAGTAACGCCGCCAACGTCCATCGTCAGCCTTCAACACCGCCTGATAGTACGGGCTGGTCTTGCGCATCTCCAATCGGACCAAGTCTGAAACCGTCTCGTTCTTCACGTGGCGTTCCCTCCCAAGTGACGAATCAGGGTGCTGTCCGAACAATGCAAACGCGTGCTGTAGAACACGCAAAAGTTGTAAATGCGGCCTTGATTTCTCGCCAAGGGACATGGTGTCCGATCTGGCTTTGCGCAAGTCTCCGGGGGCGTGTTCTACGGCAAAGTGCCGGATGTCCGTTTTGTAGTTGGAGTGTAGCAGTGCTGATCCTAGCGCAAGTCCCTGAATAAGCGTAGAAAAAATGCGATTGATCTGGACATGAAGTCCGAGGCGCTGTGGAAGATCGGGCAGGTGGCAGCCCCCGGGGCGCTGATCGCCTCGACCACCGCCATGTTCGATGTCGATGCGTTGGCGCAGAAGACCGGCCGCCCCGAGACAACGCTGGCGATCACCGTGACGCGCCAGCCTGACCGGTTCCCGCTGTCGGAGGTCATCGCGGGGCCGGACACCACGCCCGGGGCCGAGGCCACCGCCGTCGCCCTGATGCGGCGCGCCCGGCGCTGGCCGGTGCGGGCGGCGAATGTCGAGGGCGGCCTGTTCGAGCGCCTGCGCCGGGCGTGGCTCGACGCCGCCGACCTGCTGCTCGAGGACGGGGCGAACCCGGCCGAGATCGACAGCGCGCTGGCCGACGCGGGCTATGCCGAGGGGCCGTGCCGGATGCAGGACCGCGACGGCCTGATCCGGGACCACCGGCGCCGCCAGCGGGCGGCGGCCGAACGCGACCCGTCCGAGCGCTATGTCGACCTGGCGGACCGGCTGGTGGCGCGCGGCTGGACCGGGCAGGAGGCGGGGCAGGGCTTCTACCGCTACCCCGAGCGGGGCGGCGTGGCGATGGACTGTCCCGAGGTCGCCGCGCTCATCGACGAGATGCGCGAGGAAAAGCGCCTCGCCCCGCGCCCGATCGAGCCCGACGAGATCGTCTTCGCCTGCCTGCTGGCGCTGATCAACGAGGGGGCGCGGCTGCTGGGCGACGGGGTGGCGGCCGATCCGGCCGAGATCGACGCCGTGGCCGTGAACGGGCTCGGGTTTCCGCGCGGGCTGGGCGGACCGCTCTACCAGGCCGACCGGATCGGGCTGGCGCAGGTCGCGGCAGCCCTCGAGACCCGCGTGCCCGATGCGCCGACGCTCTGGACCCCGGCGGCGCTGATCCTGCGGCTGGCCGAGGAAGGCGGCCGCTTCGCCGACCTGCACGCGCCCTCGGCGGACGGGCCGCGCCCCGAAGCGGCGGAGGCGGAGGTCGCCGAAGACCCGGTGCCCGACCCGGAGACCGTGTCGCCGGACCTCAGCCCAGAAGAACCCCGATCACCACCATCATGAGGCCGATGACCGACACGAAGAGCGCGGCCATGTTCAGCGCCACGATCTTCTGCATCACCGCCCGCAGCCCGGCGTCGTCGAGGCCGGCGCGGCGGGCCCGGGCGACGCGCGCGATGCACCAGACGAGCCCGGCAAGGCCGAGCAGCGTCACCACGGCACCGGCGGCTATCAGGATGTCCATGTCTCGGGCCTCCGTTGGGTCAGCGTCCGCGGCCTAGCGCAGGACGCCGCGCGGCACAAGGCGGCGGCCCGCCGAGCCGCTTGCACCGCCCTGCGGCACGGGCTACCCCGGACGCCCGAGCCCCCTTCCGACCGCGAGGATTGTTCATGGACGTTACCGAAACCTCTGTCTCCGAGATCACCCTCGCCGCGCGCGAGGAACTGCGGTCCTTCGTCGAGCGGTACGAGCAGCTCGACCGCGAGAAGACCGACATCGCCGAGCAGATGAAGGAGGTCATGGCCGAGGCGAAGTCGCGCGGCTACGACACCAAGGTGCTGCGCAAGATCATCGCGCTGCGCAAGCGCGACCCGCAGGACCTGTCGGAAGAGGAAGCGATCCTCGAACTCTACAAGGAAGCGCTGGGCATGTGAGGCG
>JAUHZL010000054.1 GCA_030425945.1 Alphaproteobacteria bacterium
CCAAATACGCTCTCTTCAGCCCGTTTCCGAAGCGCTGGCAGCCGATGTCGGCGAGAAACCCTCAACGCCTTCGCCCGTGGGCATCGCTCAACATATAGAGATACCGGAGTAAGAGGGATAAGCCTTCCAGACGAATTTGCCATTTGTGCCAGCCAAAGACTATCTGAGCTAGATAATGTTATTGCGGCGGGCTATGCATTCTTGCGTGCTTCGACTAGCAATGCCAACGCTCGGCGAGTTGGCTTGCCTCTGCTCCGAATGCGACAAGCGTGCCAAGGTAATGTACCCTGCATAGAAGCTCGTCAGATTGACGCAATTAGAGTGTATCAGCAAGCAGGAGCGCCGATATCACTACCCTATTGGGCATTGGCTGGCTCTCAAGCAGAGCAGCAGTCGATCTTTCAAGAAATTACTAACGTAACAATTGAGAATTCATTAACGGTTCTGCAAGCCGATTTGGATGCACAAACTATCAGTGCGGCAGTTCTAACGGAGCTGATTAGCCAGCAGCGAACATTAAGTGAGTCTGGAAGCGCACTGAGTTCTCTCGCGCTTACTGTACTCGATGCCCGTTACGGTGTCATCACTAAAGAGCTTCAAGAAATTAAATCTACGGCGCAGCGGCAGTACGGAAGCTCAGTGCGACCCAACAACGGATACAATGACCTTTCCGCCCGTGAGCGCTCCAAGAACTTTCCACCTGTCCCTTATTACGTTGCGGGGCAAGACGGCAATGGAGAATTTTGGCTTGAGCCAGTTATTAAAGACACCGGAGAACTGATTTATCGGCTCAACTTTATCGACCCAAAGGAGATAAATGAGAGAATCACCTCAAGCTTTGAGCTAAGCTTAAGCGAGTTGTCCCAAATCAGAGCGGCGCTCGATACGGTATATGAGTGGTCAGAAATAGCCTCAAGCAATCGAATTCGCCGCCGCTACGAGAAGACGGCGGTTTGTTTTCCTTTGGATTTATGTGAGTATAGAGTTCAGGGCAACACCTCCACCCAGGTAGACTTCCTGATTTACGAAGATGGGTCAACGGGCGCGCGATTGGTTAGAAACAAAGGGGCCTTTATAGAATCCTACAACATGTCAATGGAATCTGTTGCTTTGCTGGCCGCATATTTGGACTACGTCGCAGCGGCGGCTGAAGCGGAATTTGATTCGGGCACGGCAACAACGGAAAGCCTAGACGCGCTCTTCAAATAAATTGGTTCAAGGTTGCCGGCTGCGTGTATTAGACGAAAAGGTAGTATGGCCGCTTCTTGAACAGTTCTGAATTGAGTCGGTGCCACTCTTTCATTGCCTGAAGGGGAGACCTACTGCAGAAAAATGGTTGGGGAAGTTGCTAGTTATAGGGCCGTTGGTGGATTCCTGATCGCAGCGAAGCGTTTCCGATGGGTCATCAGGCTACCGGAGTTCACTCACTCCAAATCGTTACTGGATCCGAGTGGCTATCCAGTCGTTGATATCAGACTCCAGCCACGCCACCGCGCGCTGGCCAATCCTGTGTTGCTTCGGGAATCTTCCTTCAGCGATCATGGCATAAATACTTGATCGTGAAAGCCCAGTGATTTGCTCTACTTGTTTGCGTCTTAATAGTTTCATTATAGCCTCTATTGCTTTTCTTTACACGATGATTATAGCAAGATGGAAGCTGGGGTGCATGGGTAAAGAAGTTTGGTTATTCTACCTGCAGTGACTTAACGCGAACTCTGCCATAGCTTTCTGAGGTTCTCGTAGGACCAGCCGGTGGCATAGTCTTGGAGGCCATGTGATTGATGCAGTATCTGCGCGGCACCAGCCACAGCGTCACATGCAGATCGTTTCTCTACGGTGGCTTCATTACGAGTTGGCGTGAGGCCATGGGCAGCTGCAAAAGCTATTGCTGAGACTCGTATGCGATCACTATCCTTGGTCTTCTTTGGCCTCCCGCGACCCTTTGGGGGTATAGGTGGCTTGGGTGCAATCAAGTGATCAATGATGAACTCGCTCAGCCCCTGCGATAGCGCTTCACCTCGGGCGAGCTTGATTGCTGCCCCAAACACAAGGGTGTTGTAGGCGAATACACTGTCGGTTCTTCGGTCGAGGAGGTCAGCCTCATTGGTGCTGAGTTCAAACTCTACCAGACGTTGAATGTCGTCCAGCACGTCTGGGTTGTCTGCGTACAGTGCAATGGGGTCGAACCGTCGGTCTGAGGCATCTTCAAGCCCAGCGCCCACCTCGTTGCCAAAGGCCACCGCTAGCTGGATCTTGCGAGCCTCGTGCAGGTACTCCACCAGCCGTACGACGGTCTCCTTGAAGGGCAAGCCCTGCGGCTTGGGTCCTATCGGACTGTAGCGCTCCTGACGATCTCTCAGGCGCTGCGCGAGCTGGTGTGATCTCTGCTCCATGGCTTCCCCCTCGTGCTCGCGTCCTGCGTCTGTCAGCGACAGGGCCAGCATGGTGAACAAATCGCATGGAGTCACGCGCCGCTGCGGGTACCCCCTGTGATACTCAAGCGCGTGCGCGGACAGGGACTAATATGGGGACGGGTTGCGGACGCTTCCCGTAAGTCTCTGAAAAGAATGTGATTATTTAAATTTATGGCGGACGGTGAGGGATTCGAACCCTCGAGACGGTTCCCCGCCTACACACTTTCCAGGCGTGCGCCTTCGACCACTCGGCCAACCGTCCGTGGAGGCGGGTTATAGACGGATGGGCTGCGGGATCAAGCGGTTCCTGTGGCGCGGGGCAGGGTGGGGGCAGGCGTGTCCCGGACCGCCCGAACCTTCAGGCAAAGACCCGTCCCGCCAGCAGCTTGCGCGCCGTGCGCAGGGTGCCCGCGCCGGTCACCTGGCCCGCGGCGTCACGGCGCAGCAGCACCTCGGCGGCCCCGGTGGGATGCTCGATGGCGAAGCGGTCGCCCTCCGGCAGGACCGCGACCTCGGCGGCGGGCGAGCCGGGCAGGGTGCAGGCGGTTGCGGCGCTGACGGCGGCGAAGACGCCGATGGTGGCATGGCAGCGGTGCGGGATGAAGCTGCGCGTGCTGACGACGCCGCCCGCGACGGGGGGCGAGACGAGCGTCATCTTCGGCACCGATTTCTCGGTCACGTCGCCCAGGCCCATCATCGGCCCGGCCTTGAGACGGATCGCCTCGATCCGCGCCTTCAGGTCGGTGGCGGCATCGAGGCTCTCGCGGCTTTCCTGCCCGCTCAGCCCGAAGGCATCGGCGCGCATCACGACGATCGGCATGCCGTTGTCGATCAGGGTGCAGGCCACGCCGTCGATCACGTCGACCGCGTTGCCCGTCGGCAGCTTCACCCCGCCGGTCATCGCGCCCGCGAGGTTCTCGAACACCAGCGGGATAGGCGCCGAGCCGCCCGGCACCCCGTCGATCTGCGCGTCCCCGGCATAGCTGACGCGCCCGCCCGGGGTCTGCACGGTCGCGGTCGCCACCTCGCCGGTGTTGCGCATGTGGATGCGGACCGGGGTCTCGCCGTCCTGCGCGGGCACGAGGCCGGTCTCCAGCGCGAAGGGGCCGACCCCGGCGAGGATGTTGCCGCAGCCCTGCGCGTCCGAGACCAGCGCCTCGTCGACGTAGACCTGCAGGAACAGGTAATCCACGTCGGCATCCGGGCGGCTGGGCGGTCCGACCAGCGCCACTTTCGAGGTCAGCGGGTCCGCCCCGCCGACGCCGTCGATCTGGCGCGGGTCGGGGCTGCCCATCAGCCGCAGCAGCAGCGCGTCGCGGGCGGCGGGGTCCTCGGGCAGGTCGGCGGCGTGGAAATAGAGGCCCTTCGACGTTCCGCCCCGCATCCAGACGCAGGGCAGGCCGTCGCGCACCGGGTCCGGGCGCTCAGACATATTTGAGGCCCTTCTCGGCGAGGCGCGGCCGCATGTCGTAGATGTCGAGGCCCAGCTCCCCGGCGGCGAGGCGCTGGCGCTTCGCCTCCTCGGCGGCGAGGCGCTTCTCGGCGGCGGCCAGCACCGTCTCGGCCTCGGCGCGGCGGACCACGCAGACGCCGTCGTCATCCGCCACGATCACGTCGCCCGCCTCGACCGCCTGTCCGGCGCAGACCACGGGGACGTTGACCGAGCCGAGCGTCTCCTTGACGGTGCCTTGCGCGCTGACCGCCTTCGACCAGACCGGGAAGCCCATCTGGGTCAGGTCGCGGATGTCGCGCACGCCCGCGTCGATCACGAGGCCCCGGCAGCCGCGCGCCATCGCCGAGGTGGCCAGCAGGTCGCCGAAATAGCCGTTGTCGCAGGGCGAGGTCGGGGCGAGCACGAGGATATCGCCGGGCTGAAGCTGTTCGATGGCGACATGCACCATCCAGTTGTCGCCGGGCGGGGCCGAGATCGTCACCGCCGAACCCGCGACCTGCGCCCCGGCATAGATCGGGCGCATGTAGGAGGCGAGGCAGCCGGTCCGCCCGGCGGCCTCGTGCACGGTGGCGACCCCGGCGCGGCCCAGCCGGTCGATCACGTCCTGGTCGGCGCGGGCGATGTTCTGAACGACGACGGGCATGGGCTCACTCCTTGCCGGGCACCGGCGGGGTGCCGTGGGTATGGAAACTGGGGATCGTCTTCAGGCCCCAGGCCTGCCCCTTCTTGCGGTCGGTCTCGGTCCAGCAGATCGGTTGCCAGTCCGGCGCGAGGATCAGCCGCGCGCCCGCGTTGGCGAGTTCCACCCGGTTCCCGGCCGGCTCCCAGACATAGAGGAAGAAGGTCCCCTGGATCGCGTGCTTGTGCGGCCCGGTCTCGATGTGGACCCCGTTCTGCAGGAAGATGTCGGCGGCGCGCAGGATGTCCTCGCGCTGGTCGGTGGCGTAGGTGACGTGGTGCAGGCGGCCCTGTCCGCCGCCGTGCTCCTCGGTGCAGGCGAGGTCGTAGGTCTTGTTGTTCACCGTGAACCAGCAGCCGCCGATCCGCCCGTTGTCGAGCTGGATATACTCGGTCACCCGGCTGCCGAGGCAGGTTTCCATGAACCGCTTGAACTCGGTCACGTCCTCGGCCAGCAGGTTCAGGTGGTCGAGACGGCGCGGCGGGGCCCCGGCAAAGGCCGAGGCGGTGTTCTTCAGGGCGGGCGCGTCGGCGCCTTCGCCGCGATACCAGACGGTGTCGTAGTAGATCTCGAAGACGTGGCCGAACGGGTCCTCGAACCGGAAGGCCCGGCCATGGCCCATGTCGCCCTCGACCCAGCCGTGGGTCTTGTAGTCCGAGGCCTCGATCACGGCGACGCGGCGCTCCAGCGCTTCGGGCGAGGCGGCGCGGTAGCCGATATGCCCGACGCCGGTGGTCCCGGCCTTCGTCAGCTTCAGCGAATGGAACTCGTAGTCGTCCCAGGCCCGCAGGTAGGCGCTGGTCTCGTCCTGCCCCGACAGCTTCAGTCCGTAGACACGGGTGAAGAAATCGAGGCTCTCGTCGAACCGGTCGGTCAGCATCTCGACATGGCCGAGGTGGGCGATGTCGAAGCCGGGGTTGGTGGGGTCTGCCATCGGGGCGTCCTTCCTATCTCTTGCCGGCCATCACGTGGGCGACGATCGCGTTCGCGTGGCCGTGTCCCAGCCCGTGCTCGGACTTCAGCCAGGCCACGCGCTGCATGTGCGTCTCGCCCTCGCGGGCGGCGACCAGCGCGATCCAGTGCGCGATCGGCTGGCCATAGGTCCTTTCGATCGACGGAAAATACGAGGCGGGTCCCTTCACCTTGCCGTCGGTCATGGTGCGTCCTCCGCGCCGGGCCTCACAACTCGTCCACGGTGCGCGGGAAGATCGACTCGAAGCCTTCCGCGTACTTGCAGTCGCGCCCGCCCGACATGCCGCCCGAGTTGCGCTTGAAGTGGTTGGCGCGCTGCTGGGCCACGCGGGTGTAGTAGTCCCACAGGTGGACCTGCCCGTTCATGCACTCCATCGCCGCGCGCTTCTTGTCCCAGACCGGGGTGATGTCGAGGAAGGTGTCCGGTTTCCAGCCCATCTGCTCGGTCTGGTGCGGCTCGAAGAGGTAGAGCTGCGGCGCGCCCAGCACCTTTTCGCCGGGGTTGTGGCCCCAGGCCTGCGCGATCATCCGGCACTCCAGCGCGACCTGCGTCATGTACATGTGGTCGGTGTTGTAGGGGTCCCACTTCGAGTGGCTCATCATGAAGGCGGGCTGAACCTTCCGGATCAGGTCGACCAGCGCGTATTTCTCGTCCTGCCCGAGGTGCAGCGGGTAGTCGCCCAGATCGTAGCAGACCAGCTCGTGCACGCCGAGCGCCTCGGCCGCCGCTTCCGCCTCGGCCCGGCGGATCGCCTTGACCTCGTCGAGCGACTTGCCTTCCTTCCAGAGCTTCGCGCTCTCGCCCCGCTCGCCGAAGCTGAGGCAGGCCACGGTGACCTCGTAGCCCTTCTCGGCATGCAGCGCGATGGCGCCGCCCGCCCGCCAGACGAAATCGGCGGCATGGGCAGAAATAACGAGGGCCGTCTTCCTGGCGGACATGGGATGCTCCGTGTGCGTGGTGTGGCGTCTTCCTGCCACGCGGCCCGGGGAAAGACCAAATCGGAAGCCGGTGACAGGAATAACTTCTTGCTATACCCCGGGGGAGGCACACGGAACGGGACCCGGCATGGAACGGCTGAACCTCAGGCATCTGCGCACCTTCCTCGCGGTGGCCGACACCCGCTCGCCGACCGCGGCGGCGGCGCGGGTGCGCGTCTCGCAGCCCGCCGTCACGCAATCGGTCGCCAAGCTCGAGCGCGAGGCGGGCGGGCCGCTCTTCGACCGCACGCCGCAGGGCTTTTTCCTGACCGGGCGCGGGCGCCTGTTCGAGGCGCGGGTCCGTCGCGCGCTCGACCGACTGGATGCCGCGCTGGCCGATGCCGCGCCGCGCCTCGCCGTCACCGCGACGGCAGCCCAGTTGCGCGCGCTGGGGGCGATGGTCGAGGCGCAGAACTTCACGCTGGCGGCCCGCGCGCTGGGTCTGGCGCAACCGACGGTCCACCGCGCGATCAGCCAGCTCGAACAGGACGCGGGGCGGCCGCTCTTCGAACGCACGTCCTTCGGGCTGGTCGCCACCCGACCGGCGCGGCGGCTGGCGCAGGCGGCGCATCTCGCCTTCGCCGAGATCGCGCAGGCCGAGGCGGACATGGCCGAAGCCGAGGGGCGCGACGGCGGACGCCTCGTGATCGGCGCGCTGCCGCTGTCGCGCTCGGTCGTGCTGCCCGACGCCATCGCCCGGTTCCGCGCGCTGCGCCCGACCGCGCCGGTCCGGGTCCTCGACGGGACCTACGACGACCTGCTGACCGGCTTGCGGCGGGGCGACATCGACGTGCTGCTCGGCGCGCTGCGCGATCCGGCCCCGGTCGAGGATGTCACGCAGGAGGCGCTGTTCCGGGACGGTCTCGCCGTGCTGGCGCGGCCCGGTCATCCGCTGGCGGGGCAGGCGGGGCTGAGCCTCGCCGGCCTGCTCGACCGGCAGTGGGTGGTGCCGCGCCCGGGCACGCCGTCCCGCGCGCTCTTCGACACGCAGATCGGAACCATGGGCCTGCCGCTGCCGGAAAGCGTGGTCGAGTGCGGCTCGATCCTGCTGATGCGCGAGATCCTCAGCCGCTCCGACATGCTGGGCTGCATCTCGTCCCGGCAGGCGGCTGCCGAAGTGTCGCGCGGCCTGCTGGTGCGGCTCGATGTGGGCCATGACTGGCCCGAGCGCGCCATCGGCCTGACGGTGCGCGTGGGCTGGGTGCCGACCCGCGCGCAGGCGCAGTTCCTCGATCTCCTGCGCGCGGTCTCGTCCGACCTCGACGGCCGGGGCGATCAGGGGGCCTGACGGGCGCCCGCGTCGGTCCCCTCGGTCACACCGGCCAGGTACTCGGCCGCGGTCTTGATGCCACCCAGCGGGAAGACATGCAGGCCCGCGATCACGTCCCGGTGCGGCGCCAGCTCCGCCAGGATGTCGTCGGGGGTGTAGGGCATCACCAGCTTCGTCACGTCCCGCGCGCGCTTCTGCAGCACGCCCAGCGAGGCGCCCACGCCGCAGGCAATCGCGAACTTGATCAGCGTCTGCAGCTTGGCGGGACCGGCGATCCCGGCATGGACCGGCAGGTGGACCCCGATGGCGCGCAGGCGGGCGATCCAGTCGACCAGCGGTTGCCCCTCGAACAGGAACTGCGTGACCATCGCCATGTCGGCATCTGTGCGCTCGGAGAAGGCCTGTTTCCACTGCGCGGCCTCGTCCACGAGGCGCGAGCCGCCGTCCGCGTCGATGTCCCGGTTGCCCTCGGGGTGACCCGCGACGTGCAGCCGGGTGAAGCCTGCCTTGTCGAAAAGCCCGGTTTCCAGAAGCTGCATCGAGGAGTGGAAGTCGCCCTTCGGCTGCGGCACGCCGCCCGCCAGCACCAGCGCCTCGCGGATGCCCGCCTCGCCCTGGTAGCGCGCGATCCAGTCTTCCAGCGTGGCGGCGTCGGCGATGATCCGGGCCGGGAAGTGCGGCATCACGGTGAAGCCGTCACCGCTGAGGCGCCGGGCGGTCTCGACCATCTCCTCGATGGGCGTGCCGTCGATATGGGCGATGTAGATGCGCGTGCCCGCGGGCAGCAGGGCGCGGAAGTCCTCCACCTTGGCGGCGGTGCGCGGCATCACCTCGATCGAGAACCCCTCGACGAGGCCGGGCACACCGGCGGCGGGCGCAGCGGTTTTCTTCTTTCCGAAGGGGAGCAGCATGGGATCGGTCCTTTCGGGGCTTGGTCGGGAACGGGGCAGGGGCGGCGGGCCGCCCCCGCCGTCAGCCGAACATCGTGTTCGGCAGGAAGAGCGAGATTTGCGGGAAGGCGATCAGGATGGCGAGGCAGATCAGCATCATCAGCCAGAACGGCACCACGCCCGCGAAGATCCGCCCGAGCGAGACGTTTGGCGCGACCGACTTCACGATGAAGACGTTCAGCCCGACCGGGGGCGAGATCAGCCCCATCTCCAGCGCCAGCACCACCAGCACGCCGAACCAGATCGGGTCGATGCCGAGATCGAGGATGATCGGGAAGAAGATCGGCAGGGTCAGCACCAGCATGGCGAACCCCTCGAGGAAGCAGCCCAGCACGATGTAGATGCCGAGGATCAGCACCAGCACGCCGAGCGTCGAGAGGTTCAGCGCCTCGATCATGTCACCGACGGCGGTCGGGATGTGCGACAGCGCCATGAACGGGTTGATCAGGTGCGCGGCGATCAGGATCAGCATGACGGTCGCGGTGGTCACCACGCTGTCCTTCGACGCCAGCCAGAGGTCGCGCAGGCTGAGCGAGCGGGTGACGATCCCGATCAGGATCACCGCGCCCGCGCCGACCGCCGCCGCCTCGACCGGTGAGAAGAAGCCGCCGTAGATGCCGCCGATGGTCAGCAGGATCACCCCGATGATCGGACCGGCGCCGAGCATGGCGCGCAGCTTCTCGGGCAGGCTGGTCTTCGGACCGGCGGGGCCGAAGGCCGGGCGGACGAGGCAGATCAGCGTCACCGCGACCACGAAGAGCCCCAGCAGCAGCAGGCCCGGCAGCACGCCCGCGAGGAACAGCCGCCCGATCGATTGCTCGGTCAGGATGGCGTAGATCACGAAGCCGGTGGAGGGCGGGATCAGGATGCCCAGCGTGCCGCCGGCCGCGACAACGCCGGTCGACAGCCGCGAGTCGTAGTTGAAGCGGTCCATCTGGGCGAGCGCGACCTTGCCCATCGTCAGGGCCGAGGCGACCGACGAGCCCGACAGCGCCGCGAAGCCGCCGCAGCCGATCACGGTGGCCGAGGCGAGGCCGCCGCGCACCGACCCGATCACCGCGTAGGCGGCATCGTACAGGCGCCGGCTCATCCCGGTGATCGAGGCGACGTTGCCCATCAGGATGAAGAGCGGCACGACGACAAGCTCCGGCGAGGAGGCCAGCGTGAAGGTCTCGGAGGCCAGCAGGCTGGTGGCCGCGTTCAGCCCGTTCAGCGTCCAGATGCCGAAAAAGCCCACTACGAACATCGCGAAGGCGACCGGGATGCGCAGCGCGAGCAGCACGAACAGGGTCAGGATGCCGACCAGGCCGATGTTGGCGTCGGTGATCACTTCGTGGCTCCTTGCCCGCTGCGCACGTCGAAGCCCCGGAAGGCCAGTTCCAGCGCCCTGAGCGCCATGCCGAGCGCGGTCAGCAGGCTGAAGCCCACCAGCGCCCACTGGAACCACGCCTTCGGCAGGCGCAGGAGATTGGTCGAAAGGTTGAGCATGGTCGAGAGCTTGGCGCTCTCCCAGACCGCCCAGGCGAGGGCGACGAAGATGACCGCGCCCATCAGGGCCGCCACGACGTCGATGATCCGGTTCATCAGCGGCGGGTAGTAGCGTTCGAAGAGGTCCACCGCGATATGCCCTCCGTTGCGGTCGCACAGCGCCATCGCACCGAACACGAGGATGACCATGACCATGGTGATCAGGTCCTGGCTGCCATACATCGGGTGCCCGAAGGCGCGGCCGATCACGTCCACGAGGATCACGCCGACCTCGACGATCAGCGCGAGCGCGCCGATGGTTGCGGACAGGCCGATGAGCCTGTCCGCGAAGGTGCGAAGAAACAGCACGTACCTGTCCGCTTACTTCTGCATCGCGGCGAGGGCCGCTTCCCCGCCGACGGCGGCGACATAGGCGGCGGTCACGCCCGAGACGGCATCCGCGAAGGCCTGGGCCTCTTCCGGGGTCAGGTCGACGAAGGTGTTGTCCCCGGTGGCGCGGGCCGCGACGACGGCGGCTTCGCCGGTCGCATTCCACGCCTCTTCGGCGCTCTGCGACAGGCCACGGCCACGGGCCGCGTCGAGCATCGCGCGGGCGTCGTCCGACAGCCCGTCATAGGCCTGCTGGCCCATCACCGCGAAGAAGGTCAGACGGCCGAGCGGCGCGCCGAGCGTGTAGGACGAAGCCACCTCGTCGAGCTTGAAGTCGGCCAGCGTGGACGAGCCGGTGAACACGCCGTCGATCAGGCCGGTCTGCAGGGCGTTGTAGACCTGGTTGATCGGCATCTGCACCGGGGTCGCGCCGAGCGCGGTCGC
>JAUHZL010000451.1 GCA_030425945.1 Alphaproteobacteria bacterium
TAGATATCCGAATATGCCAAGGCCGTGCTCCTCCGTCTCGTCCCGGGGCGCAGTATCCCCACGGTTGCCGCCCCGGCAAGCCTGCGGCCTGCGCCCGAGGGTCACAGGCGGCGCTAACACGCAGGGCGGGGCGCGGGCAGAAACCGGGTGACCGGGGCCGGAGGGGCCGGTTAAGCTGCCGGGGACGTTCTTCTTTACGAGGTTTGCCATGGGCCGTTTCCTGTTCCTGACCGCCTGGCTGGCGCTGCTTGCCGCGCCCGCCGCCGCGCAGAACCAGACCCGCTGGAGCACCTACGACGTCCCGAGCGCCACCGGCGGCGGCATCTGCCCGGTGGTGGACAACACGACCGGCAACTACTTCTGCTTCGCGCTGGCCTGCGGCTCGGGCAACCCGCTGCAATACGAGATGGCCTTCGCGGGCGCGGGCTTCGACGGCAGCGATGCGGTGGCGACGGTCTTCGTCGATGGCCGGGCACTGGCGCAGCTGACGATGCCGCGCGTCACCGAGCAGTCCGAGTTCGTCTACCGCACGCCGGTGGTCCCCGACCGCGATGCCGGGCTGCTGGCGGCGCTGCGCAGCGGGCGCGCGGGACGGATCGAGTTCAGCGTCGGCGGCCAGCCGGGCCGGGGGCGCGACTTCTCGCTGGCGGGCTCGTCGCGGGCGCTCGACTTCGCCTTCTCGCGCTGCGAGCTGGCCCCGCCGCCGCCGCCGCCCGCGGTGGCCGATCCGGCGGCCAAGGTCCGGGCCGAACTGACGGCGGAATGCACCCGGAGCGGGCAGGTCGCCAGCTTCGACGACAGCTTCATCGAGCGGCGCGACATCGACCTCGACGGGCGCGAGGACCTGTTCCTGAACTACGGTGCCTACCGCTGCGGCGACTACGGGCTGATGTATTGCGGCTCGGCGGGCTGCGCGACGGACATCTGGTGGCAGACGCCCGCGGGCGACTACACCCTCGTGACCAACTCGTATTTCTACGAGATCAGCACCGAGACCGTGCCGGTCACCACCATGCGCACCCACGGCAGCGCCTGCGGGCAGGTCGGTGTCGACAACTGCCTGCTGCGCTTCACCTGGGACAACGGCAAGCTGGTCCGGATGGCGGAATGAGCCTGCGCGCGCTCGGCGTCCTGCTGGCGCTGTCCGGGGCGGCGGCGGCCGACTGCCCGGCGATCCAGCCCGACTGCGGCGCGGCCGCGCCCGTGCCCGCGACGATCCCCGGCACCGCGACGCTCGACGGCTACCGGGCGGCCTGCGCGGCGCGCGGCGGGGTCTTCCTGCTGGAGGAGGGGGCGCTGCACCCGCTCGGCGGCGACCGCCCGGCCTGGGTGCTGCGCGAGCGCGGGCTCAGTTGCGACGGCGCGCCGCCCTGCGCCGGGACGGCCTGCGAGACGCTGGTGATCCTGCCCGACGGCCCGGGCGAGGCGGTCGTCCACCGCGGCCGCTTCGACGCGGTCGAGCCGGTGCCGGGCGGCCTGCGTGCCCGCCGCGCGGACTGCGCGGGCGAGGTCTGCTGGGTGCGCCTGCCCTGGCCCGGGGGCGCGGTGGCCGACTAGCCCGCCGCCGCGCGCCCGCGTTTCGCAAGGCCCTGCACCCGCGGGCCGTCGACGATGCCCTGGTCGAAGAGGCGCCCGATCTCGCGCGCGGGCAGGCCCGCGACATCGGCCAGCACCGCCTCGGTATCGGCGCCGAGGGTGGGGGCGGGCCTCGGCGGCTGGCGGGGATGGGCCGAGAAGCTGACGACCGAGCCGGGCACGGGATAGGTGCCGATGCCGGGCTGCTCGATCCGGGCGAAGACCGGGTTCTCGGGCGACAGGTCGGGGTCCTCGGCCACCGCGCGGGCGAAGCTGCGGAACTCGGACCAGGTCACGCCCGCGGCGTCGCACATCGTGCCGATCTCGTCCGCGCCGTGCCGGGCGAACCACGGCGCGAAGAGCTCGGTGATCGCGGCGCGGTGGGTGTAGCGCGCGCCCTCGTCCTCGAAGCTGACGCCGAGCCGGGCCTCCAGCGCGGCGATGGCCTCGGTGGTGCCGGTCAGGGTGACGAGGCCGCGCCACTGGCGGTCGGTCAGCCCGATCACCATGATCCGCCGCCCGTCGGCGGTCAGGAAGTCCTGCCCATAGGCGCCGTAAAGGGCGTTGCCGCCCTTCGGCCGGTCGGTGCCGTTGATGCAGACCTCGCCGATGATGCCGAGATGGCCCAGCATCGCCGCCGCGACGTCCTTCAGCG
>JAUHZL010000055.1 GCA_030425945.1 Alphaproteobacteria bacterium
TCGACCAGCAGGACGCCATGCGCGGTCTCGACCCGCGTCGCCAGCCGCACCAGCCGCCCCGGCCCGAGGCTGAGCACCCGCACCGTCGTCACCAGCTCGTCGCCCGGCTGGGCATGGCCGTGAAAGGAAAGCGTCTGGCTGCGGTAGAGCGTGCCCGGCCCCGGCATCCGGTTGCCCAGCACCGACGAGATCAGCGCCGCCAGCCACATCGAGGGCGCGACCGCCTCCGGCACCCCGTCGCCGTCGCCATCGGCATGCGGCAAGTGCATCGGGTTCAGGTTCCCGCTGGAATGGGCGAAGACATAAAGGTCGTCGGCCACGCAGAGCCGCCGCCCGGTCGCCTCCTGCCCGACGCGAAGGGCCTCGAACGGGATGGAACGGAACTCGGTCATGGCGCGGCCTCGGGGAAGATGCGGGTTGCGTTTCGCGCAGGGGTTGCACGGAAGCGTAACGATGTGGTGACCGCCCGCAAGGGGCGCGGCGACAGGGCGCAGCGGTCTCAGGTCAGGCAGGCCGGGTCGAAGACATAACCGCCGTCGAGCCAGTCGAGGATCTCGGCGGCCATCGGCAAGGCGGCATGGGGGGCCACGCGCGCCCGCAGCGCCGCCCGGCCCGCTTCGCCCAGCGCGTCGTGGCCGGTGCGGGTCAGCGCCTCCGCGATCCCGGCGATCAGGGGGGCCAGCACCCCGGCCTCGGCAAAGCCCGGATCGGGCCGCCCGTGCCACGCCGCCGCCGTCCGCGACAGGGCGATCCGGGCGAGATGCGGCTGGTTCATCGGGTTGACCGCCACGCCCGCGACCTGCGCGGGCAGGTCCGGCCCCAGCGCCCCCGGCCCCAGGGGCAGGAACGGCGCGCGGGCCCGGCCGTCGTTCGCCAGCGCGTTGTCCCACAGGACCGGCCTGCGCCCCATCCGCCGGGTCACCCCGGCCAGGTGGTCCGCCGGGTAGCGCTCGGAAATCACCTTCGGCCCGGTCCAGAACAGGTCGACCTCCTCCGGCAGCCCGGCCGCGAGATCCTCGAGGTAGCGCGGCGGCGGGGCGCCGAAGACCTCGGTCAGGATCGGATCGTCGGAATAGTACCCGGGGCACACGATCGTCCGGGGCGCGACGCCCCGCGCCAGCACGGCGGCGGCAATCGCCAGGTGGCGGGCGGCCAGGTCGGGCACGCCGCCGGGCGCGTCATCGAAGAGCAGGCCCAGAAGGTCGGGCTCCAGCGCGGCGATCGCGTCCAGCTTCGCGTCGAGCCGCCCCCGCTCGGCCACCCAGTCGCCCGGGTCGAGTTCGTAGGGCGACAGCCCCACCCCGAAGGCGATCCCGGCGGCGCGGGCCGCCCCGCGGAGGGCGTGCAACTCGGCTTGCACCGGGGCGTCCCACGGGCGCCGCCACTCCATCCGCAGCGCCCGGTCGGACTTCGGCGCGTAGAGGTAGAAGCCGAAGCCCTGCCCGGCGAGCCAGGGCATCAGGCCTGCGCGCGCGGACCAGCCCCAGTCGCGGCCGAAGAAGCCCTCGATCACCCCCAGTTCCGCCATCGCGCCCTCCTGCCCTGACAGGCGCACCCTGCCCCGGCACGCGGGCGGGGCCAAGCGCCCCCTTTTCCGCGCTGCCCTCTGCGGGCAGGGTAAGGCCAAGATCGATTCGCACACCCCCGGACGGCCCCATGACCCCGATTTCCGAAGAAACCCGCCTGCGCGAGCGGATTTGCCTGCTTGCGGCCTCGCTCCATGCCCGCGGGCTGGCGCATGGCTCGGCCGGCAACGTCTCGGCCCGGCTCGACGACGGGCGGCTGCTGGTCACGCCGACCGGAAGCTCGCTCGGGTTCCTCGACCCGGCCCGGCTGGCCCTGCTGGCCCCGGACGGCACGCCCCTGTCGGGCGACGCGCCGACCAAGGAGGTGGCGCTTCACACGGCCTTCTACGAGGTGCGGCGGGCCCCGACCGGGGCGGTCGTTCACCTGCATTCGCATCACGCGGTGGCGCTGTCGCTCCTGCCGCGCGTCGATCCCGAGGACATGCTGCCGCCCCTGACCCCCTACCCGATCATGCAGCTCGGGCGCGTGCGCCTCCTGCCCTACCTGCGGCCCGGCGACCCGGCGCTCGGCGACGCGATCCGCAGCCTGCCGCCCGAGGCCTCGGCCGCGGTGCTGGCGAACCACGGTCCGGTGGTGGCGGCGGAAACGCTCGACAAGGCGGTGTTCGCGATGGAGGAGCTGGAGGCCGCCGCGCGGCTGACCATCCTGTGCCGCGACCAGTCCCCGCGCGCCCTGCCCCGCGCGCAGGTCGCGGCGCTGGTGGAGGCTTTCGGGATCGAGCTGTGACCGGCCGGTCGCCGGTTACCCGGTGACCACCACCCCGCCGTCGATCACGAGGCACTGGCCGGTCATCGCGCCGCTGGCCTCGGACGCGAGGAACAGGCAGGGCGACACCAGATCGAGCGGCGAGAGGTGCCGCTTCAGGCACATCTTGTCCATGTGGGCGTCCAGCGCCTCGGGCGTGGTCCAGAGCGCCACCTGTTTCTCGGTCAGCACCCAGCCGGGGGCGAGCGCGTTGACCCGGATGTTGTCGGGGCCGAACTCGCGGGCAAGCGCCCGGGTCAGCCCGGTGATCCCGGCATTGGCGGCGACATAGGCGGGGTAGCCCGCGTTGCCCATCATGTAGCTCGTCGAGGTCAGGTTGATGACCGCCCCCCGCCCGAGCGTGCGCATGCCCGGCAGAACGGCTTGGGCTGCAAAGAAATACGCTTTGAGATTAATGGCTTGCGCCCAGTCCCAGAAGGCCTCGGTCACGTCGAGGGTGTCGTGGCGCTTGTCGTTGCCCGCGTTGTTGACGAGGCAGGAGATCGGCCCGTGCGCCTCGGCGGCCTGCGCCAGCGTGCGGCCCAGCGCCTCGGTCTCGGTGATGTCGCAGGGCAGGAAGAGCGGGGCGTTGCCCGTCACCTCGGCCATTTCCGCTGCAAAATCAGTCCCGTCCGAGCGCTGCGCAAAGGCGACGCGGGCCCCCTGCCGCAGGAACCCCTCGGTCAGCGCCGCCCCGATCCCCGACCCGCCGCCGGTGATGAAGACCGAGGCGGAGGCAAGATCGGGAAAGGTCGCGGCGGGCAGCATGGCAGGGTCCTTCGGGGCGTCGGTGCAACGTCGGTATGACGTCGGTATCGTGTCGGTGTCACATCGGTGTCACGTCCGTCCGGAGTGCCGCAACCCGGCGCGCGGATCAACGACAAACGGGGGTCGGGGTGCGCCGCCGCTCCCTGCCCCTGCCGCGTCGGTTTCCGGCAAGCCCGGGGCGGACGTGCGGGCGACCGTGCGCGGACCGGCAACCGACCAGAGGACCCTCTCCCCCATGCGCACCCATGCTTCGGCCGTCGTGATCGGGGGCGGCGTGATCGGCTGCTCGATCCTCTACCACCTCGCCAAGCTGGGCTGGACGGACGCGGTGCTGCTGGAGCGCAGCGAACTGACCAGCGGCAGCACCTGGCACGCGGCGGCCAACATCCACGGGCTGCACGACAGCACCAACATCAGCCGCCTGCAGCACTACACGATGACGCTCTACAAGGACCTCGAGGCCGAGACCGGCCAGTCCTGCGGCGTGTTCCAGCCCGGCTCGCTCTACCTCGCGCAGACCGAGGCCCGCGAGCACCAGTTGCGCATCCAGGCCGCCAAGGCGCGGCGCTACGGGATGAACTTCCACGAGGTCAGCCGCACCGAGGCCGAGCGGCTGCACCCGCTCGTGGACTTCGACGGCATCCGCTGCATCATGTTCGAGCCGGATGGCGGCAACGTCGATCCCTCGGGCGTGACCAATGCCTATGCCGTGGGGGCGCGCCAGCGCGGGGCCGAGATCCACCGCTTCACCCCCGTCACCGCGACCGAGGCGCAGCCGGACGGCACCTGGATCGTGCGCACCGACAAGGGCGACATCCGCACCCCCTGGGTGATCAACGCCGCCGGGCTCTGGGCGCGCGAGGTGGCGGCGATGGCGGGTGTCCATCTGCCGCTGCAACCGACCGAGCACCAGTATTTCGTGACCGAGACGATCCCCGAGATCGCCGCGCTGGACCGCCGCCTGCCCTCGGTCGCGGACCGCGACGGCGAGTACTACCTGCGGCAGGAGGGCAAGGGCCTGCTGGTCGGCGCCTACGAGAAGGACGTGCGCTTCTGGGCCGAGGAGGGCACGCCGCCCGGCTTCGGGCACGAGCTCTTCCCCGACGACCTGGAGCGGATCGAGGAGAACATGCTGCGCGCCATCGACCGGGTGCCGGTGGTCGGCAGCGCCGGGATCAAGCGGGTGATCAACGGCCCGATGATCTGGTCGCCGGACGCGGCGCTGCTGTTCGGGCCGGTCCCGGAACTGCGCGGCTATTTCTGTGCCTGCGGGATGATCCCGGGCTTTTCGCAATCGGGCGGGGTCGGCAAGCTCGCCGCCGAGTGGATGGTCGAGGGCGAACCGAGCCTCGACATGTTCGGCTGGGACATGGCGCGCTTCGGGGATTGGGCGGGGCGCGCCTTTACAAAGGCGCGGGTCGCGGACCAGTACGCGCACCGCTTCAAGATCCATTTCCCCGGCGAGGAACGCAGCGCGGGCCGCCCGGCGCGGACCCGGCCCGCCTATGACCTGCAGGCCGGGATGGGCGCGGTCTTCGGGCTGAACACCGGCTGGGAGCATCCGCTCTATTTCGACGCCACGACCCCAGACAGCGCGGGCTTCACCCGCCAGCCGTGGTGGGAGAGCGTCGGGCGCGAGGCGCGGATGCTGCGGGACGCGGTGGGCGTCATCGACATCTCGAACTTCGCCAAGACCCGCGTCACCGGGCCGGGGGCCGAGGACTGGCTGAACGCGGTCTTCGCCAACCGCATGCCGCGCGCGGTCGGGCGGTCCTGCCTGACGCCGCTGATCGGACGGCGCGGCGGGGTGGCGGGCGACTTCACCTTGACCCGGCTGGACGAGGAGGAATTCTGGGTGCTGGGCTCGGGCATGGCCGAGCGGTTCCACCAGCGCTTCTTCCGGGCCGTGCCGCTGCCCGGGGGCACGCGCTACGAGAGCCTGACGCCGACGGTCTGCGGGTTCAACCTGGCCGGGCCGCAGGCGCGGGCGGTGCTGGGGCGGCTGACCAACGCGGACCTGTCGAATGCGGCCTTCCCGTTCTTCCGCTCGGCCCGGATCACCGTGGCGGGGGTCGAGGTCGTGGCGCTCCGCGTCAGCTTCACCGGCGACCTCGGCTGGGAGTTGCACTGTGCGGCGGAGGACCAGGTCACGCTCTACACCGCGCTTCTGGACGCCGCGCGGGACGCGGGCGGCGGGCCGGTGGGCAGCCGGGCGCTGATGTCGCTGCGGCTGGAGAAGGGCTACGGGTCCTGGGGGCGGGATTATTCGCCCGAGTACTGGCCGCAGGAGTCGGGGCTGGCGGGCCTCGTGAAGGCCGACAAGGACTTCCTGAACAAGGCCGCGTGGCAGGCGATTGCCGACCGCCCCGCGCGCGAGACGATGGTGATGCTGGCGATCGAGACCGAGGGCGCCGATGCCTCGGGCGGCGAGCCGGTGTTCCTCGCCGACGGCACGCCCGCCGGGCAGGTCTCGTCCGGCGGCTACGGCTACACGGTCGGGCAATCGCTGGCGCTGGCCTATCTCAAGGCGGGGATGGCGGCGCCCGGGGACACGGTCGAGGTCGCCCTGCTGGGGCGGCCGCACCGGGCGCGCGTGCTGGCCGAACCGCCCTTCGATCCTGCCGGCGAGCGGTTGCGCGGCTGAGGGCTGCGCTGACTGCGGATTGGGCGACTGCCCGAAAATCGGGCAAGTCGCCCGGCACCCTGCCCGGTCCCGGCGCAGGCCCGCCGGGTCCCCTGCCGGACCCGATCCGCCCTTGCGTGCAGGGCCCGGGCGGGCAATCTGTCCTCACCCGCCCGGTTCCGCCCGAAAGGCCCCCTGACAGATGTCGATCAAAGCCGCCCTGCACCACCTGACCCACTACAAGTATGACCGTCCGGTGATGCTGAGCCCGCAGATCATCCGCCTGCGTCCGGCCCCGCACAGCCGGACCCGCGTGATCTCGCATTCGCTGAAGGTCTCGCCCAAGGGCCATTTCGTGAACCATCAGCAGGACCCCTACGGCAACTGGCTGGCGCGCTTCGTCTTTCCCGAGCCGGTGACCGAGCTGAAGATCGAGGTGGACCTCGTCGCGGACATGACGGTCTACAACCCCTTCGACTTCTTCGTGGACGAGAGCGCGACCAAGGTGCCCTTCGACTATCCCGAGGAGCTGACCGAGGACCTGTCGATCTACCGCCGCCCGGACCCGGTCACGCCGCTGCTGAAGGCGGTTCTGAAGGACCTGCCGAAAACCGCTGACAACACGGTGGATTTCCTCGTCGACCTGAACCGGCGGGTGTCGAACGAGATCGGCTATGTCATCCGCATGGAGCCGGGCGTGCAGACCCCGGAGGAGACGTTGCAGAAGGGCACCGGCTCGTGCCGGGATTCCTCGTGGCTGCTGGTGCAGATCCTGCGCCACCTCGGCTTCGCGGCGCGGTTCGTCTCGGGCTACCTGATCCAGCTGAAACCCGACCTGAAGGCGCTCGACGGGCCGGCGGGGACCGAGGTCGACTTCACCGACCTGCATGCCTGGGTCGAGGTCTACCTGCCCGGCGCGGGCTGGATCGGGTTCGACCCGACCTCGGGCCTGCTGGCGGGCGAAAGCCACATCCCGCTGGCCGCTACCCCGCATTACCGCAACGCGGCCCCCATCGTCGGCGGTTTCTCGGGCGATCCCGACACCAAGACCGCCTTCGACTTCGACATGACGGTCAAGCGGGTGGCCGAGCATCCGCGCATCACCAAGCCCTTCTCCGAGGAGGCGTGGCACCGCCTCGACGCGCTCGGGCACCAGGTCGATGACGCGATGCGCGCGGGCGACATGCGCCTGACGATGGGCGGCGAGCCGACCTTCGTCTCGATCGACGATTTCGAGAGCGCCGAGTGGAACACCGCCGCGGTCGGGCCGATGAAGCGCGGCCTCGCGGACGGGCTGATCCGGCGGCTGCGCGAGCGCTTCGCGCCGGGCGGCATCCTGCATTACGGGCAGGGCAAATGGTATCCCGGCGAGACGCTGCCGCGCTGGACCTTCTCGCTCTACTGGCGGCGCGACGGCAAGCCGATCTGGCGCGACGCCGACCGCATCGCCACCGAGACGCGCGACTACAACGTCGGCGCGAAGGAGAGCGAGCGCCTGCTGCGCGGCATCGCCACCCGCCTCGGCCTGCCCGCCGACAACGTGCTGGCGGCCTACGAGGACCCGGCCGAGTGGCTGGTGAAGGAGGCGAACCTGCCGCCGAACGTCACGCCCGAGAACAGCGAGCTGAAGGACGCCGAGGCGCGCGCCCGCATCGCGCGGGTCTTCGACCGGGGGCTGACGGTGGCCTCGGGGCATGTCCTGCCGGTGCAGCGCTGGCAGGCGAAACCGGCCCGCTCGCGCGGCTGGCGGTCCGAGAAATGGGCGCCCCGGCGCGGCTACCTGTTCCTGATCCCCGGCGACAGCCCGGTCGGGTTCCGCCTGCCGCTGGGCGCGCTGCCCTGGGTGCCGCCGGTCGCCTATCCCTATACCTACCCGGCCGATCCCAGCATCGAGCGCCCGCCGCTGCCCGAGTTCTTCGACGCCGAGGGCCGCTTCGCCCCGCCGCCGGTGACGCCGGGCCGGACGCAGGCGGGCGACTTCCGGGCCGAGACCGCGGGCGGCGCGCAGGCGGGCATGGCCCCCGGCACCGACGGCGGGCCGGTGCGCACGGCGCTGGCGGTCGAGCCGCGCGACGGGCGGCTCTGCATCTTCATGCCGCCGGTCGAGCGGCTGGAGGATTACCTCGAACTGCTGGCCGCCGCCGAGGACGCGGCCGCCGAACTGGGCCTGCCGGTCCATGTCGAGGGCTACACCCCGCCGCACGACCCGCGCCTGAACGTGATCCGTGTCGCCCCCGATCCCGGCGTGATCGAGGTCAACGTGCATCCCGCCCATGACTGGGACGAGTGCAAGGCGATCACCACCGCCGTCTACGAGGAGGCCCGGCAATCGCGGCTCGGGGCGGACAAGTTCATGATCGACGGGCGGCACACCGGCACCGGGGGCGGCAACCATGTCGTCGTCGGCGGGGCGACGCCCAACGACTCGCCCTTCCTGCGGCGCCCGGACCTGCTGCGCTCGCTGATCCTCTACTGGCAGCGGCACCCGGCGCTGAGCTACCTCTTCGCCGGTCTCTTCATCGGCCCGACCAGCCAGGCGCCCCGGATCGACGAGGCGCGGCACGACAGCCTCTACGAGCTGGAAATCGCGCTGAACCAGATCCCCGACCCGTCCGAGGGGCACGCCCCGCCGCCGTGGCTGGTGGACCGCCTCTTGCGCAACATCCTGATCGACGTGACCGGCAACACGCACCGGGCCGAGCTCTGCATCGACAAGCTCTATTCGCCGGACGGACCGACCGGGCGGCTGGGGCTGCTGGAGTTCCGCGGCTTCGAGATGCCGCCCGACGCCCGGATGAGCCTCGCCCAGCAGGTGCTGGTGCGCGCGATCCTCGCCCGGCTCTGGCAGGCGCCGCTGAAGGGCAAGCCGGTGCGCTGGGGCACGGCGCTGCACGACCGCTGGATGCTGCCCGAGTTCGTCTGGGCCGACTTCCTCGACGTGCTGCGCGACCTCGGCGACCACGGCTTCGCCTTCGACCCGGTCTGGTACGAGGCGCAGGCCGAGTTCCGCTTCCCGTTCTGCGGCCATGTCACGGTCGAGGGGGTGGACCTCGAGCTGCGGCAGGCGCTGGAGCCCTGGTACGTGCTGGGCGAGATGGGGATGATCGGCGGCACCGTGCGCTACACCGACAGTTCGGTCGAGCGGTTGCAGGTCAAGCTGACCACCCCGCACGCGGACCGCTATACCGTCGCCTGCAACGGGCGGGTGGTGCCGCTGACGCCGACCGGCACGCCGGGCGTGCGGGTCGCGGGCGTGCGGTTCAAGGCGTGGCAGCCGCCCGAGGCGCTGCACCCGGTCCTGCCGATCGACGCGCCGCTGACCTTCGACATCTTCGACACCTGGACCGGCCGGGCGATCGGCGGCTGCGTCTACCACGTCGCGCATCCGGGCGGGCGGAACTACGACACCTTCCCGGTCAACGCGAACGAGGCCGAGGCCCGGCGGCTGGCGCGGTTCGAGCCGCACGGCCACCGGCCCGGCGGCTACTGGCCCGCCACCGAGACCCCGCACCCGGAGTTCCCGATGACGCTCGACCTGCGCCGCGCGCCGGGGGTCTGACGCGTGCCAACCCCCGCGCCCGACCTGCCCGATCCGCTCGCCCGGCTGCTGGCCGAGTACGCGGTGCCGCCGGGGGTGGCGGACGAGCTGCTCGACGCCGACGGGCGGATGCGGCCGGTCTGGGCGCCCTTCCTGCGGCTGGTCGCGGGCGAGAGTGCCGAGGGCCTCGCCCGCCGCTTCGCGAGGGGCGACCAGTATCTCGGCGATGCGGGGGTGTTCTTCCGGCAGTACTCGGGCCCGCAGCCGGAACGGGCCTGGCCGCTCAGCCATATCCCGGTGCTGCTGGCCGAGGCCGAGTGGCAGACGATCACCGCCGCGCTGGCCGAGCGGGCGGACCTGCTGGAAGCGGTGATGGCCGACCTCTACGGGCCCGGCAAGCTGGTGGAGGCGGGCCTGCTGCCCGCCGAACTGGTCGCCGGGAACCCGCACTGGCTGCGCCCGCTGGTCGGGGTGCAACCCGCCTCGGGGCATTTCCTGCACCTGCTGGCCTTCGAGATCGGGCGCAACCCGGACGGGACGTGGTTCGTGCTGGGCGACCGGACGCAGGCCCCCTCGGGCGCGGGCTTCGCGCTGGAGAACCGGATGGCGACCGCGCGCGCCTTCCCAGACCCGGGGCTGCGGCGGCACGTCCGGCGGCTGGCGGGCTATTTCCGCGCCTTCGGCCAGCATGTCGAGGGGCTGGCGCGCGCGGGCGGCGGCGGCGCGGCGATCCTGACGCCGGGCGTGAACACCGACACCTATTTCGAGCACGCCTACATCGCGCGCTATCTCGGGATGATGCTGCTCGAGGGCGAGGACCTGACGGTGCGCGACGGGCAGGTGCTGGTGCGCACCGTCTCGGGGCTGCGGCCGCTGTCGGTGCTGTGGCGGCGGCTCGACAGCGAATGGGCCGACCCGCTGGAGCTGCGCGAATCCTCGCAGATCGGCACGCCCGGCCTCGTCTCGGCGCTGCGCGACGGCGGGCTGACCCTGATGAACGCGCTCGGCGCGGGCGTTCTGGAGACCCGTGCGCTGCTGGCCTTCCTGCCGAAGATCTCGGAGGCGCTGCACGACCGGCCGCTGGCGATGCCCTCGATCGCGACCTGGTGGTGCGGGCAGGAGAGCGAGCGCGCCTATGTCGAGGCCGAGGCCGGCCGCATGATGATCGGCCCGGCGCTGTCGACCGCCCTGCCCTTCGACACCGCCGACGGCACCGGACCCGGCGACCGCTGGGCGACGCCCGCGACCCGGGCCGCCCGGCTGGCGGCCGAGGGCGCGCGGCTCGTCGGGCAGGAGGCGGTCAGCCTGTCCACCACGCCGGTGCATGACGGCACGCGCCTCGTGCCGCGCCCGATGACGGTGCGGGTCTTTGCCGCCCGCACCCCGGACGGCTGGGTGTTCATGCCCGGCGGCTATGCCCGGATCGGGCGGTCGGGCGATGCCACGGCGCTGGCGATGCAGCGCGGCGGCTCGGTCGCCGACGTGTGGATCATGGCCGAGGCGGAAGTGGCCGAGGACAGCATCCTCGACGCCGCCCCGCTGTCGCGGCAGCGCGACGTGCTGGTGCTGCCCAGCCGGGCGGCGGACAACCTCTACTGGCTCGGGCGCTACGTCGAGCGGACCGAGGGCGCGGTGCGCCTGACCCGCGCCTATCACCTGCGGCTGGCCGAGACCGGCGACCGCGACGAGCGCCGGGTGGCCCTGCTGGGCGAGGCGATGTGGGCGGCGGGCCT
>JAUHZL010000452.1 GCA_030425945.1 Alphaproteobacteria bacterium
CGAGACAGACCCGGGGGGCAGGCATGCGGATCGCGACGTTCAACATCAACGGCATCAAGGCCCGGGCCGAGGCGCTGGAGGCGTGGCTGAAGGACTTCCAGCCCGATGTCGCCGTGCTGCAGGAAATCAAGTCGGTGGACGAGGGCTTCCCGCGCGAGATGTTCGAGGACGCGGGCTACCGGGTCGAGACCCACGGCCAGAAGTCGTTCAACGGGGTGGCGATCCTGTCGAAGCTGCCGCTCGAGGACGTCACGCGCGGGCTGCCGGGCGACGAGGACGACGAGCAGGCGCGCTGGATCGAGGCGACGGTGATCGGCGAGATCTGCCCGGTGCGGGTCTGCGGCCTCTACCTGCCGAACGGCAACCCGGCGCCGGGGCCGAAATACGACTACAAGCTCGCCTGGATGCGCCGCCTCAAGGCGCGGGCGGCCGACCTGATGGCCGCCGAGGAGCCCGCGCTGATGGCGGGCGACTACAACATCATCCCGCAGGACGAGGATGCCGCGAAGCCCGAGGCCTGGCGCGCGGACGCGCTGGCGCTGCCCGAAAGCCGCGCCGCCTACCGCGAGATCCTGAACCTCGGGTTCACCGAGGCGTTCCGCGCGCAGGTCAGCGGGCCGGGGCATTACTCGTTCTGGGACTACCAGGCGGGCGCGTGGGAGCGGAACAACGGCATCCGCATCGACCACGTGCTGATGACGCCCGCCTGCGCGGACCTGATGCTGTCGGTCGGGATCGAGAAACAGGTGCGCGGGGGCGTGAAGCCCTCGGATCACGTGCCGGTGTGGGTCGAACTGGCCGCCTGAGTGTGCGCCTCGGCCACCGCCTGCCACGCGCCCGCGGTGGGGTCGTAGTCGTAGATCCAGTCGAACCGGCGGCGCACCGCGTCCGGGGCCAGCCGGTTCAGCGCCGACAGCCCGGCATGGGCCAGCGTCCGCACCGGGCCGGGGCGCAGGTGATAGGCCCGCGCGTTGGCGGTGGCGCCGGTCACCAGCTTGCGCACGCGGGCCTCGCGCGCGGCCTGGTAGGCGGCGAAGGCGGCACCGGTCTCGTCCGCCGCCGAAAGGCAGTCGACCAGCACCCAGGCATCCTCCAGCGCCATGTTCGCGCCCTGCGCGAGGAAGGGCAGCGTCGGGTGTACGGCGTCGCCGATCAGCACCGCCCGGCCCCGGTGCCAGGTCGCGGGCACCGCGTGGCGGAACAGCCCCCAGAGATAGACCTCGCGCGCCTCGCCCAGCCAGCCGCGCACCTCGGGGGCGAAGTTCGAGAAGGCGCGTTGCAGACGGGCGGGGTCGTCGGCGTGGTGCCAGCCTTCCTCGGTCCAGCCGGTGCGCTCCTCGACGGCGACGATGTTGCGCAGCCGCCCGCCGCGCAGCGGGTAGCTGACGAGGTGGCGGCCCGGCCCCATGTAGACCGAGGCCTCGGGCGGGTCGTCCGAGCGGCCCGGCACCAGCGTGCGCCATGCCACCTGCCCGGTGAAGAACGGCCGCCCGGCCCCGGCCCCGGCGAGGACGGCGCGGCGGGTTGGCGAATGCAGCCCGTCGGCCCCGATCAGCAGGTCGGGGTGCAGCAGGCCGCCGGTCAGCAGGCGGATCACCGGCGCGCCGTCGTCCTCGATCTCGACGCTGTCGACGGCCTGCAGCAGGCGGATCTGCACGCCCGCGGCGCGCGCGGCCCCCGCCAGAGCCTCGATCAGGTCGGCGCGGTGGACCATCAGCGTGGCGGGACCCGGCCCGGGATCGGGCAGGCGCATCCGCAGGCGTTCGGCACCGTCGAAATGGTTGCGCAGCACCACGGCCCGGCTGGCGGGCGCCTCGGCGGCGATCCGGTCATAGACCCCGAGCGCGGCCAGCACGCGGCCGCCGTTCGGGCTGATCTGGAGACCGGCGCCGACCTCGCGGATTTCCTCGGCGCGTTCCAGAACGGTGACGGCGGCCCCCCGCCGGGCCAGCGCCGTGGCCACCGCGAGGCCCGCGACACCCGCCCCGAGCACCGTGATTTCAGCGCCGTCCCAGAGGCTCACCCTCAATTCCTCCTGTTGCGCGCCGGTCGAACGCCGCGCAGCCTGCCGCCCATGCCGAAAACGAAAAACACCGGGGCAGGCCCCGGTGTTTCAAAGACCCCGAGACGGGGCAAAGGTCAATCGTCGCGGTGGACTTTCTCGCGGCGCTCGTGGCGCTCCTGCGCCTCCAGCGTCATGGTCGCGATCGGGCGCGCGTCGAG
>JAUHZL010000056.1 GCA_030425945.1 Alphaproteobacteria bacterium
TGATCGGGTCGCCGAAGCGCCCGCCCGCCAGCGTGTTGAACAGCGCCTCGCGCACCCGGTCGGTGGTCGGGCGCAGATGCGCGCCGGGGTCGCCCTTGCCGAGCGCGGCAAGGGTCAGGCCCCGGTTTCGGCCAGCGATGATCCTCACTTGAGGAGCGACCGGAGGTCGGTCGCGGGATCCCCGATCGCCTCGGGGTCCGGGCTGCGCCCGGCCTCGATCAGCCGCTTGCCGACCATGTAGCTGCGCGGCGCGTTCATCGCGTCGACGGCCAGCAGCGTGGTCCCGGCATAGTACCAATGCGAGGCGGACCCGGCCTCCTCGGGCCGCACGACGACGCGGTCGTATCCGGTGTTCAGCCCGGCGATCTGCAGCTTGACGTCGTACTGGTCGGACCAGAACCACGGCTTCGGGTCATAGTCGGTTCCGGCCCCCAGCATGTTGGCGGCGACGCACTCGGCCTGGTCGATGGCGTTCTGCACCGACTCGAGCCGCAGCCGCCCGCCGCGCCACGGGAACGAGGCGCAATCGCCCGCCGCCCAGATCGCCGGATCGGAGGTCCGGCCGTGGGCATCGGTGGCGATGCCGTTGTCGAGGGTCAGCCCGGCCGCCTCGGCGAGGTCGGTCGCAGGCCGGATGCCGACGCCGACGATGACGAGGTCCGCAGGCACCTCGCTGCCGTCGGTCAGGAGCGCGCCGGTCACCTCGCGGTCGCCGGTCAGGCGGGCGAGGCCCGTGCCCTCGCGCAGGTCCACGCCGTGCTGCCGGTGCAGCGCGCGGAAGAACGTGCTGGTCTCGGGGGCGGCCACCCGTTGCAGGATGCGGTCAGCCATTTCCAGCAGCGTCACCTTCAGTCCCAGCTTGGCGCAGACCGCCGCCGCCTCCAGCCCGATATAGCCGCCGCCGACGATCAGCGCCCGCCGTCCGGCGACGCAGTGGGGGGCCATGGCATCGACGTCGGCGATCGTGCGCACGGTAAAGACATTGTCGAGCGTCCCGCCGAGGGCTGCCGGAAGCGTGCGCGGAACCGAGCCGGTGGTCAGCGCAAGCTGGTCATAGGACAGCGTCTCGTTGCCCACGGTGATCGTGCGCGCGGCGCGGTCGAGGCCGGTCACCGGCGCCCCGAGGCGCAGGTCGATCCCGGTCTCGGCATAAAAGCTCTCGGGCCGCAGGTAGAGCCGCTCCAGGGCCATGTCGCCCAGCAGATAGGCCTTGGACAGCGGCGGGCGCTGATAGGGCGGGGCGAGTTCCTCGCCGATCAGGGTCAGGGGGCCGGAGTAGCCCAGACCCCGCAGCCGGGCACAGAGCGCTGCACCGGCCTGTCCGGCGCCGACGACGACGATACCGCTCATGGGACGGGCCTTTCGCTATGCTTTTTCCGGGCCGGACCCTATATGACCGCTCACGCGAAACACAATCCGAACAGGAGCGATGGGATGACGATTTCCGTGGGCGACCGCCTGCCCGAGGCGACCTTCGTGAAGATGGGCGCAGACGGCCCCGAAGAGGTGACGGTCGAGGCCCTGACCAAGGGCCGCAAGGTGGTCCTGTTTGCCGTGCCGGGGGCCTTCACGCCGACCTGCCACTCCGCGCATGTGCCGAGCTTCATCCGCACCAAGGACGGCTTCATGGAGAAGGGCGTGGACGAGATCGCCTGTGTCGCCGTGAACGACGCCTTCGTGATGAAGACCTGGGGCGACGCCACCGGGGCGACCGAGGCCGGGATCACCATGCTGTCGGACGGCGACGGCAGCTTCGCCAAGGCGATGGGCATGGTCTTCGACGCCCCGCCGGTGGGCCTGTTCAACCGGTCGGCACGCTATGCGCTCTATGCCGAGGACGGCGTGGTGAAGGTGCTGAAGGTCGAGGAAGCGCGCGGCACCTGCGAGCTGTCCGGCGGCGAGTCGCTGCTCGAGGCGATCTGAGACCGGCCGGGGCGGGCCTTGCGCCTGCCCCGTCCTCCGTGCGTCAGCCCGCCAGCGCGTCCATCCGGGTGGCCAGCGCGACGTCCAGCACGGTCAGCCCGCCCGCGTCATGGGTCGAGAGCGTCACGTCCACGGTCTTGTAGACGTTGAACCACTCCGGATGATGGTCGGCCTTCTCGGCCTCGATCGCCACCTGCGTCATCCAGCCGAAGGCGGTGACGAAATTCTTGAACCGGAAGGTCTTGGTCAGCGCGTCGCGGTCCTCGGCCATGGCCCATCCGGCGGCCAGCAGCGGGGCGAGCGCGGCCTCGCGTTCGGCCCCGGCGAGTTTCTCTGGTCTCATTCCTGGTCCTCCACGGTCATTTTCTTGAACGGCCCCCATTCGGCCAGGACGCCGTTCTCGTGCTCGACGGCGCGGCGCTCCTCGTCGAGGTAGCGGGCCACGGCGTCCGAAAAGCCCGGATCGGCGATCCAGTGCAGCGAATGGGTGATCACCGGCAGGTAGCCGCGCGCCAGCTTGTGCGAGCCCTGCGCGCCTGCCTCGACGGTGCCGAGGCCCTGCGCGATGGCATACTCGATGGCCTGGTAGTAGCAGAGCTCGAAATGCAGGCAGGGGTGGTCCTCGAGGCAACCCCAGTAGCGGCCGTAGAGCTTGCTCCGCCCGATGAAGTTCAGCGCGCCCGCCACCGGTTCGCCATCGCGCTCGGCGAGGATCAGCAGGATGTCGTCGCGCAGCGTCTCGTGGGCGATGTCGAAAAAGCGCCGGGTCAGGTAGGGCGTCCCCCATTTCCGGCTGCCGGTGTCCTGGTAGAAGGCCCAGACCGCGTCCCAGTGCTGCGGCTCGATCGCGTCCCCGGTCAGCAGCCGGATCTCGCCGCCGAAGCCCCGCGCCGTGGCGCGTTCCTTGCGGATGGTCTTGCGCTTGCGGCTCGACAGGGCGGCGAGGAAGGCGTCGAAATCGGCATAGCCGTCGTTGACCCAGTGGAACTGCTGGCTGGCCCGCGGCATCAGCCCCATCGCCTTGCCCGCCGCCGCCTCGGCCTCGGTGCAGAAGGTGGCGTGCAGCGAGGAGTAGCCCGCCTCCGCCGTCACCTGCAGCGCACCCTGCACCAGTGCCGCCAGCGCGGTCGCGGGGCTTTCCGGCCGGGTCAGGAAGCGGCGTCCCGTGGCGGGCGTGAACGGCACCGCGATCTGCATCTTCGGGTAATAGCGTCCGCCGGCCCGTTCATAGGCATGGGCCCAGTTGTGGTCGAAGATGTATTCGCCCTGGCTGTGCGACTTGGCGTACATCGGCGCGACGCCGAGCAGGCGGTCGCCGTCGCGCGCCACGATGTGCCGGGGCTGCCAGCCCGTGCCCGCGCCGACCGAGCCCGACTCCTCCAGCGCTGACAGGAAGCGGTGCGTGGTGAACGGGTCCTCGGGACGACCGCCATCCGCGGCCTCGGGGCAGGCGCAGGCGTCCCAGTCGGCGGCCGTGATCCCGCGCAGCGACGGCAGAACGGTCAGCTCGATCCGGGTCTCGGTGTCGGGGGGCAAGGCGGTCATGGCAGGGGCGTCCGGGCGCTTTCCCCGACAGATGGCCCGTCGCTGCGCCGCGTCAAGGCAGCGCCGCGGCGTAGCTCTCGAAGGTCACGTTGTCGGCAATCCGGCGCGCGGTGGCCTCGGCCTCGGGTGAGCGGATCGTCCAGCAGAGCACGGCAAGACCCTCCGCCTTCAGCTCGGCCACGCGCGGGCGGCCGAGGTCGGCGGCCTCGTGGCTGATGAAGCTGGCCCCGACGGCGGTGGCATCCGGGATCGCGCGCAGGTGGTCCCGCACGGCGGCGGGCTGGCCGTAGCTTTCGTCCCAGCTTCCGGTGGTCAGGCCGCGCGGCACGTCGGGGGCCAGCGCGGCCATCCGGGCGACCATCCCGGGATGGAAGGACATCACGGCGACCGGACCGGCATAGCCCTGCAGCAGGGCGGCGGTGGCGGCCTCCAGCGCGCCGTCGTCGGGGTCCTGCGTCTTCAGCTCGATCAGCAGCGGAACCTGTCCCGCGACCTGGTCCAGCACGTCCGCCAGCGTCGGGATGCGGTCGGACCCGCCGGTCAGGGCCAGCGTGCAGAGCTCGGCCGCGTCCCGGGCCCGCACCGGCCCCGTCGCGGTGGTCAGACGGTCGAGGGTGTCGTCATGGAACACCATCGGCACGTCGTCCGCCGACAGTTGCAGGTCGATCTCGATGCCATAGCCCGCCGCCACCGCGCGGGCGATGGCGGTCGGACTGTTCTCGATCACGCCCGCGTCGCGGTCATGCAGCGCACGATGCGCGAGCGGCACACGGCGAAAGGCGTCGGGAAGCGGTGTCATGCGATCTGGAAGATGCCTTCGATCTCGACCGCCACGCCGAAGGGCAGCGACGCTGCCGAGACGGCAGAGCGTGCATGGCGGCCCTTGTCCCCCAGCGCTTCGACGAGGAAATCGGAGGCCCCGTTCACGACTTTCGGCTGGTCGCCGAACTCGGCCGTCGAATTGACGAAGCCGGTCAGCTTGACGACGCGCACCAGGCGCTCGATGTCGCCGCCGCAGGCCGCCTTCAGTTGCGACAGCAGGCTGATGGCGCAGGTCCGCGCGGCAGCTGCCCCGGCGGCCACGTCCATGTCGGCGCCGAGCTTGCCGAGGATGAAGCCGTCCGGGCCCATGGAAACCTGGCCCGAGACATAGACGATATCGCCGGCCACGACGTAGGGCACGTAGTTGGCGGCGGGCGCGGGCGCGTCTGGCAGGGTCACGCCGAGTTCGGCGAGGCGGGTTTCGATCGGGCCGGGCATGGCGTCTTTCCTCCTGTCGGTTCCGGCGCGACGCTAGCCGGGGAGCCGGGCGAGGGAAAGACCGGATCAGCCCTCGCGCATCGCGCGGCTCAGGTAGCGGGTCAGCGGCTCGAGCAGGTAGTCGACCGGACGCCGGTCGCGGGTCCGGATGAAGGCCTCGACCGGCATGCCGGGCAGCAGCGTGACCTCGCCCAGCCGGGCGCGCTCTTCCGGCGGCAGTTCGATCTCGGCCCGGTAATAGGCGTTCCCGGTGCGCTCGTCGGTGAACAGGTCGGCCGAGATCGCCAGCACGCGGCCCTGCAGCTCGGGCGTGCTGCGGGCGTCGAGGGCGGCGATGCGCAGGCGCACGTACTGTCCCGGCCACACCTCGTCGCCGTTGATCGGCTGCACCCGGCTGGCCACCACCAGCGGCCGGTCCTGCGGGATGACGAACAGCAGCGGTTCCGCGGGGCGGATCACGGCGCGCTCGGCAAACACCGTCAGGCCGTAGACGATACCGGAGGCGGGCGCGCGGATGTCGAGGCGGGCCAGCCGTTCGCGCAGGGCGTTGCGCTGCTGGCGCAGTTCCGCCTCGGTCACCTGCAGGTCGCGCAGCATGCTGATCGCGCTCTCGCGGACTTGGCTGTCTAGCTTCAGGATCTCGAGGTCGATCTCTGTGCGGCGGCCGTCGAACTCGGCAGCAGCGGCCACCAGTTCGCCGATTCGTCCCGACAGCGAGGCTTCCTCGCGTTGCAGCGCCAGCACCCGGGGGGCCTGTGCCAGCCCGCGGTCGAGCAGCGACTGCTGCGCCGCGAGTTCCTCCTCGATCAGGTCCAGCTGCCGCTCGACCGAGACGCGCTGCGCCTCGATGCCGTCGATCTGGCTGGCGATCTGCGTCTGGCGGCGGGCCAGCTGCGCGCGCTCCTGCGCCCGCGTGGCGCGGCTGGCGGCAAAGAGGCTGCGCTGCCCCTCCACCAGTTCCGCCACCGCCGGGTCGAGCGCGGCGATGGCCAGAAGCTCGGCGTCGAAGACCGGGGCCTCGGCCCCGTCCCGTTCGGCGGCAAGGCGGGCGCGGCGCGCCATCGCCTCGTGCAACTGTCCTTCGACGATCGACAGGTCGGTGGCCAGCAGTGTCGGGTCGAGCGAGATCAGGACGTCGCCCGCGGCGACCCGGTCGCCCTCCTTGACGTGGATCGCGGCGACGACGCCGCCATCGGGGTGCTGGACCACCTGCCGGTTCTGGTCGATCTCGATCTGTCCCGGGGCGATGATGGCGCCCGACAGGGTCGCGCCGAAGGACCACCAGCCGAAGCCGAAGACCAGCAGCGCGAGCGTCGCCATGCCGAAGTAGAGCGGCCCGCGCGCGCTCAGGTCCGGGGCGGGGCCGCTCATGTCACGCCCCCGGGCCCGCCGTGGCGGCGGATGTCCTCGAAATTCGCCACCGTCGCCCGCAGGACCTCGTCGCGCGGGCCGAAGGCCTTGCGCATCCCGCCTTCGAGCACCAGCAGCATGTCGCAATGCTGGATCGCGGCCGGGCGGTGCGCCATGATCAGCACCGAGCGCCCGTCTTCCTTCATCGTCTGGATCGCGTGGTTCAGCGCCATCGACCCGGCGTTGTCGAGGTTCGAGTTCGGCTCGTCCAGCACCAGCAGCACCGGATCGCCGTAGAGCGCGCGCGCCAGCCCGATCCGTTGCACCTGCCCGCCCGACAGGCGCTGGTTCGCGGCGCGGATCTCGGTGTCGTAGCCGTCGGGAAGCTGCAGGATCATCTCGTGCGCGTCGGCCTTCTGGGCCGCGCGGACCACTGCGGCATCGTCTGGCTCGGCGTCCATCCGGGCGATGTTCTCCTTGATCGTGCCATCGAACAGCCGGACCTGCTGCGGCAGGTAGCCGATCGTGCGCCCAAGCGTGTCGGGATCGTACTGCGCCAGCGTCGCGCCGTGCAGCCGGATCGATCCGGTGGCGGGCGGCCACAGCCCGACCAGCGCCTTGGCCAGCGTGGACTTGCCCGCGCCGGTGGGGCCGATGACACCGACCGCTTGTCCGGGCGCGACCGAGAAGCGGACCATGCGCAGGGCGGCGCTGCGCTCGCCCGGCGGCACCACGGTCAGGTCGCGCACGTCGAGGCGGGCCAGCGGCCGGGGCAGGGTGGTGCGCGTCGGTTCCGGCGGGATGTCGTCGAGCAGCGCGATCAGCCGGGACCGGCCTTCGAGCGCCCGCTGGATCATCGCCCATTGCCCGACGGTCTGCTCGATCGGGGCCAGCCCGCGCCCGAGCAGGATCGACGAGGCGATCATCACCCCGGCGGAGACTTCCTCGCGCAGCACCAGATAGGCGCCGAGGCCCAGCATGGCCGATTGCAGGAACATCCGGAGGCCCCGCGTCGCCGACGAGAACCCGCCGGACCGGTCCGACGCCGACAGCGACCGGGCCAGCGCGGTCTGGCGCAGGCGGTTCCAGCGGCGGAAGGCGGCCTCGCGCATGCCGAGGGCGTTGATCGTCTCGCCATCCGCGAGCAGTTGCGCGGCCATCACGTCGCCCGCAGTCCCGGTCGCCTGTGCCGTGCGCAGGTCCGCGCCGGTCAGGCGCTGGTTCAGGGCGGCGATGACGATCAGGACGACCCCGCCGCCGAGGGCGAGCAGGCCAAGCCACGGATGGAACAGGAAGATCGCCGCGATGAAGAACGGCGTCCAGGGAATGTCGAACAGCGCCAGCAGCACCTGGCTGCCGTAGAGCCGCTGGATCGCTTCGAGGTCCTGCAGCCCGGTCGCGCCGCGCCCGCCGCCCTTGTGCAGCGACAGCTTCAGCAGCGCGTCGTAGACCCGGCGGTCGAGCGCCGTCTGCAGCCGTCCCCCGGCCCGCGCCATGACACGCCCGCGCGCGAAGTCCAGCGCCGCCATCATCGTGTAGAGGAAGGCGATCAGCAGCGTGAGGGTCAGCAGCGTCTCTTCCGAGCGCGAGCTCAGCACCCGGTCGTAGACCTGCAGCATGTAGATCGGCCCGCTCAGCATCAGCAGGTTCACGAAGACCGAGAACAGGAAGACCGAGCCGAACAGCGGCACGTTCTGGCGGAACACGTCGCCAAGCGATGTGCGCGCGTCGCCGATGCTGCGCGGCCGGGCGGCATGAACGACGGTCGTCTGCGGGTGTCCGCTGCTCATTTGCGCCCCGGTCGCCTCTTGGCTTGTTGCCGAAATGCCGCGCCCGGGGGGTGAAATCCGCGAGCCTGTCGCGCCGCCCCGGTGCTGACGCACTCTCGGTTGGTATTTCCCGTCAGTATATTTAGATGATGTCGAAAGACCAAACCTGCCCCGGATCGAGCCTGCTTTTGTCGCTTCTTGTGTCCAATTTGAAACGTCCCGTTGCGATCCTCGCGGTGCTCGCTGTCCTGGCGCTATCGGCCTGTTCGGCCCCGGCCAGCCGCGACGCGGTCTACGATCCGGCGCAGCCGTTCAACCGCATGTCCCACGGGATCAACAAGGGCGTGGACCGGGTCCTGCTGCGCCCGGCCTCGCAGCTGTACGCGGCGGCGGTGCCCGCGCCGGTGGCGGCCGGGGTGAACAACGTCGCGTCGAACCTGTCCGAGCCCTCTGCCGTGGTGAACGATGTCCTGCAGGGCAACCTCGAGGACGGGGTCCACACGACCTTCCGGTTCCTGCTGAACAGCACGGTGGGCTTTGCCGGGCTCTTCGACGTGGCCGCCTCGATCGGGCTTGAGAAGCGCGACTCGGACTTCGGCGAGACGCTGCATGTCTGGGGGGCGGGCGAGGGCGCCTATCTCGAACTGCCGTTCCTCGGCCCGTCCACGACCCGCGATTTCGTCGGCGTCGTGGTGGACGGGGCGATGAACCCGACGCGGCTCGCCTTCACCTCCACGGAGGAGCGTCAGGCGATCCGGCGGCTCAAGGGGGTGGACCTCGTGGGGGACCGCGCGCAGAATGGCGGCGTGATCGACGATCTTCTCTATGAAAGCGCCGACAGCTACATCGCCTTGCGTGGCCTCTACTTGCAGAACCGGCGCTACGCGCTTTCGGGCGGGACGGTCGGTTCGGAATTGGACCCTTTCTATGACCCGTTCTCCGACCCCTTCGCTGCCCCGTTCTCGCTGCCGAACCGTCCCTGACGCGACCCGGCGCGCCCTGCTCGGGGCGGCGCTGGCCCTGCCGCTGACCGGTCTGCTGCCGCGCGACGCCGTCGCCCTGACCGAGGCCGCCGCCGCCGCCCTCGTGCAGCGGGTGGTCAGTGACATCAACCGCGTGATCGCCTCCGGTCGGACCGGCAGCCCGCTCTACAGCGATTTCGAGCGCATCTTCGCGAGCTACTCCGACGTGCGGGTCATTGCCGGGTCGGTGCTGGGACCGGTGGCGCGCACGCTCTCCAGCAGCCAGCAGACCGCCTTCATCGCGGCCTTCCAGGGCTACATGGCCCGCAAGTACGGACGCCGCTTCACCGAGTTCAAGGGCGGCACCGTCGAGGTCAGCCGCACCGTGCCGGTCAACAACTACGTCGAGGTGCAGTCGGTTGCCCGCCTGCCGGGCCGCTCCCCGATCGACGTCAGCTTCCTCGTCTCCGACCGCGACGGGCAGAACCGCTTCTTCGATATCCGCATCGAGGGCGTCAGCCTGCTGCGCACCGAGCGCGACGAGATCGGCGTGATGCTCGACCAGCGGCAGGGCAACATCGACCGGCTCATCGCGGACCTGCGCACGCTGTGAGCGCGGACATCGCCGGGCTGCCTGACCCGGCGGTCTGGGCCTTCGCCTCGGCCGCCGTTCTTCTCGGGACGATCCTGCAGCGCCTTGCGGGGCAGGGCTTCGGCATGCTCGCGGCCCCGCTGGTGGCGCTGGTCGCCCCGCAGATGCTGCCGGCGACGCTGCTGTTTCTCGGGGCGGTGGTCGGCTTTTCCGCGACGGCGGTCGACCCGTCCGCCCTCGATCGCCGGGCCTTGCTGCCCGCACTCATCGGGCGGGCCGCCGGGGCGGTGCTGGCCGCGCTGATCGCCGTTTGCCTGCACGAAACCGGCGGCATCGCCGTCGCGGTGGGCCTCGTCGTCTGGCTGGGCGTGCTGTTGTCGCTGACCGGGCTCCGGGTGGCGATCACGCCGCTCTCGCTGGTCTCGGCGGGCACGCTGGCGGGGATCATGGGCACGCTGACGGCCATCGGGGCGCCGCCCATGGCGCTCCTCTACCAGCACCAGGAGGCGCGGCATGCCGCGGCGATGCAGAACGCGGTCTTCGCCTTCGGGATGGTCGTCTCGGTCGCGGCGCTGGCCTGGCAGGGACTGGTGCGGGCGGAAACGCTGGTCTTCGCCGCCAGCCTGCTGCCCGGCGTGGCGCTGGGCCTGTGGCTGGCGCGTCCGCTGGCCGCCCGGGTAGCGCGCCGCCGCATCCGCCCCGTGGCGCTGGGCCTCGCGGCGACGGCGGCGACGATCCTGCTGGTCCGGTCGTTCTGACACTCGCGTCTTGACCTGACCTTCCGCACCTGCCACGCGGACCCAAGCCTGCCGGGCCCCGGCCGCCCCCTGAGCCCCGCCGCCCGTGCCGAACCCCGCCCCGAGGAGATCCCGGATGACTGACGCCGCTGACCTGCCCCCCGGCCCGTGGTACGGCTGGCCCCTCGACCGGGAAATCGTGCTTGCCCGCGTGGTGAACGCCCCGCGTGATCGCGCCTTCCGCGCCTGGACCGACCCCGCGCAGATCGTGCAATGGTTCGGCCCCGAGGGCTTCCGCATCTCGTCGCACGGGATCGACATCCGCACCGGCGGGCACTGGCGCTTCGACATGATCGCGCCCGATGGCACGCGCTTTCCGAACCGGATGGATTTCCTGCGTATCCTGCCGCCCGCCCGGATCGAGGTGATCCACGGCAGCGACCGCGACCCCGACCCGCAGGCGTTCCGGATGCTGGTCGGCTTCGATCAGCAGGCGAACGGAAAGACCGTCGTGACCCTTCGCCAGATGCACCCGAGCGCCGCGCGCCGCGAGGCCGTCATCGGGTTCGGCGCGGTCGAGTTCGGCGGCCAGACGCTGGGCAAGCTGGCCGCCCATCTCGAACGCGGGTGATCGGCGCGGGCGTCAGACCCCGACCGCGACGATGGCCTCGGCCAGCTTCGGCACCGTCTCGGCATTGAGCCCGGCGATGTTCATGCGGCTGTCGCCGACCATGTAGATGCCGTGCTCGGTGCGCAGGCGCTCGACCTGTTCGGGGCTCGCCCCGATCCGCGAGAACATGCCCCGGTGCGCGCCGATGAAGGCGA
>JAUHZL010000453.1 GCA_030425945.1 Alphaproteobacteria bacterium
TGGGTGGCGGTGACGAGGGCCTCTGCCCGGTCCATGGCACATCCTTTCCAAAATCGCCTTAACGGCAATCGTGATGCCCAAAAATTAGGCAGACACCTTCAATCCCTCTCCGTGGCACACGCCGCGACCCGGCGCTGCATTGTAGCTGAAACACGGAAGTGGTCTGCAAGTCCTCGCCGGAGCCAAGGGAGTCGTGGGCATGAAAAAAATCGAGGCGATCATCAAGCCGTTCAAGCTCGACGAGGTCAAGGAAGCGCTGCAGGAGATCGGGGTGCAGGGCCTCTCGGTGGTCGAAGTCAAGGGCTTCGGACGCCAGAAGGGTCACACCGAACTCTACCGCGGCGCGGAATACGTCGTGGACTTCCTGCCCAAGGTGAAAATCGAACTGGTTCTTCCCGACGACCAGATCGACGCCGCCGTGGATGCCATCATCGCCGCCGCGAAGACCGACAAGATCGGCGACGGCAAGATCTTCATCACCTCCGTGGAGCAGGCCGTCCGGATTCGCACCGGCGAGACCGGCGACGAGGCGCTCTGACCCGCCCGGCGGGACCGGGCCGTGCCGGTGCCCTGCCCGCCGATCCACCGACCCATGCACTGAAAGGGAAAACCAGATGAGCAAAGACGCGGTCCTCGCGACCATCAAGAACGAGGAAGTCGAGTACATCGACATCCGCTTCACCGACCCGCGCGGCAAGCTGCAGCACGTCACCGTGATGGCGGACCAGGTGGATGCCGATTTCCTCGAGGACGGCTTCATGTTCGACGGTTCGTCGATCGCCGGCTGGAAGTCGATCGACCAGTCCGACATGAAGCTGAAGCCCGACACGGACTCGGCCTATCTGGACCCGTTCTACGCGGAAAAGACCCTCTGCCTGCACTGCTCGGTCGTCGAGCCGGACACCGGCGAGGCCTATGACCGCGACCCGCGCTCGACCGCGATGAAGGCCGAGGCCTATCTCAAGTCGACCGGGATCGGCGACGCCTCGTACTTCGGCCCGGAAGCCGAGTTCTTCCTGTTCGACGACGTCCGCTTCTCGGTCGCGATGAACAAGGTCTCGTACCAGGTGGACGCGCAGGACGCGGCCTGGAACTCGGACACCGAGTACGAGATGGGCAACATGGGCCACCGCCCGGGCATCAAGGGCGGCTATTTCCCGGTCAACCCGACCGACGCGGCGCAGGACCTGCGCTCGGAAATGCTGTCGACCATGAAGCGCATCGGCATGAAGGTGGACAAACACCACCACGAAGTGGCCTCGTGCCAGCACGAGCTGGGCCTGATCTTCGGCACGCTGACCAAGCAGGCCGACGAGATCCAGAAGTACAAGTACGTGATCCACAACGTGGCGCATGCCTACGGCAAGTCGGCGACCTTCATGCCGAAGCCGATCGCGGGCGACAACGGCACCGGCATGCACGTCAACATGTCGATCTGGAAGGACGGCAAGCCGCTCTTCGCCGGGGACCAGTATGCCGACCTGTCGATGGAAGCGCTCTACTTCATCGGCGGCATCCTGAAGCACGCCAAGGCGCTGAACGCGATCACCAACCCGTCGACCAACAGCTACAAGCGCCTGATCCCGGGCTTCGAGGCCCCGGTTCTGCGCGCCTACTCGGCCCGCAACCGCTCGGGCTGCGTCCGGATCCCGTGGGCGGAAAGCCCGAAGGCCAAGCGTGTGGAAGCCCGCTTCCCCGACCCCTCGGCGAACCCCTACCTGGCCTTCGCGGCGCTGCTGATGGCCGGCCTCGACGGCATCCAGAACAAGATCCACCCGGGCGAAGCCTCGGACAAGGACCTCTACGACCTGGAGCCGGAAGAACTGGCAGGCATCCCGACCGTCTGCGGCTCGCTGCGCGAGGCGCTGGAGGAGCTGGAGAAGGATCACGACTTCCTGCTCGCCGGTGGCGTGTTCACCAAGAGCCAGCTCGAGGGCTACATGGCCCTCAAGTGGGAAGAAGTGTACGCCTTCGAGCACACCCCGCACCCGGTCGAGTTCAAGATGTACTACTCCTGCTGATCCCGCGCGGATCGGACAGGGAAACGGGCGCCTTCGGGCGCCCGTTTTGCGTTTCCTGCCGCGCTTTCACCGCGGTTTTGCCCGGATCGCATGGTTAGCCTGCCCGAGATTTCAGGCGAGGTGACGAGGATGAGCGATCTGTCGAACGACCCGTTGCGCGCGTTCCGCGCCGCGGTGACCGAGGAAGCACCGCAGGAG
>JAUHZL010000454.1 GCA_030425945.1 Alphaproteobacteria bacterium
CGTCCGAGCCGGACCAGTGCGCGCGGGGCGGCCTCGGTGCCGAAGGTGCCGAGCAGGGCGAGGCCGCGCCGGGGCAGGTCGGCGGCCTGGGTCGCCAGGCGGGCGACGGTCTCGGGGGTGGGATCGGACATGGTCGAGCGGCTCCGGAGTGCGGGAAGGGCGGGCCTACTCCCGATGCTGCAGCGCGGAAAGGGCTGCTGTCCCGACCGCGCGGGAGTTCGCCGATGCTGCACCTGCACGCGGCCTGCCCGGTCTCCGGGCAGCCCCGCAAGATGGTCCGCCCGGTGTCGCAAATTCATGGACAAACGGGGGTAAGTCCTTCTTTCGTATGGGGTGGATCACCCGGACCAGCCAGAAGGAGGGGCGACCATGGCCCTGAGACTCTTCACCTGTCGCGAATGCGGGCACCGGATGCGCTACGGGGCGCGGCGGTGCGGCAATTGCTACGCGCCGACGCCCGGCAGCAACAGGGTGCGCACGCTGATTCTCGGGTTGGGACTGCTCGCGGTCGCCGCGGGCGTGATGGTCGTGGCCTGAGCTACTCGGCGGCTTTCAGGGTGAAACCCTTGTTGAGCATGTCCGAGGGCGCCACCGGGTAGTCCCCGGAGAAGCAGGCATCGCAGTAGCGCGGCGCCGCCGGGTCGCGGCCCGCGGCCTCGCCCACGGCGCGGTAGAGCCCGTCGAGCGAGATGAACTTCAGCGAATCAACGCCGAGATGGTGGCGCATCTCGTCCTCGCTCATCGTCGCGGCGAGCAGTTTCTCGCGCTGCGGCGTGTCCACGCCGTAGAAACAGGGCCAGGCGGTGGGCGGCGAGGCGATGCGGAAATGCACTTCGCGCGCACCCGCGTCGAGGATCATTTCCTTGATCTTGCGCGAGGTCGTGCCGCGCACCACCGAGTCGTCGACGAGGATCACCCGCTTGCCGCGGATCAGCGCCCGGTTCACGTTCAGCTTGAGCCGCACGCCCATGTTCCGGATCTGCTCGGTCGGTTCGATGAAGGTCCGGCCCATGTACTGGTTGCGGATGATCCCCATGCCGTAGGGAATGCCCGACTCGAAGGAGAAGCCGATGGCGGCGGGGGTGCCGCTGTCGGGCACCGGGCAGACGAGGTCGGCCTCGACCGGCGCTTCGCGGGCCAGTTCGATGCCGATCTGGCGGCGGGTCTCGTAGACCGAGCGTCCGCCGAGGATCGAGTCGGGGCGCGAGAAATAGACGTGCTCGAAGATGCAGAAGCGCGAGGCGCGCTGCTCGAAGGGGCGGAAGCTCTCGACCTTGCCCTGGGAGATGACGACCATCTCGCCCGGGTCGATCTCGCGCAGGAACTCCGCGCCGACGATGTCGAGGCCGCAGGTCTCTGAACTCAGCACGAAGGCGCCGTCCGCCAGCGCGCCCAGCACAAGCGGGCGCACGCCCAGCGGGTCACGCACGCCGATCAGCTTGGTGCGGGTCATCGCGACGACCGAGAAGGCTCCCTCGACCCGGCGCAGCGCGTCCTTCATCCGCTCGGGAATGGTCTTCTGCAGCGAGCGCGCCATCAGGTGGATGATGCATTCGCTGTCCGACGAGGACTGGAAGATCGAGCCGCGCTCGATCAGCTCGCGGCGCAGCTCCTCGGCGTTGGTGATGTTGCCGTTATGGGCGATCGCCGCGCCGCCCATCGCAAACTCGCCGAAGAAGGGCTGCACGTCGCGGATCGCCGTGGTGCCCTTGGACCCGGCGGTGGAGTAGCGCACGTGCCCGATGGCCAGCGGGCCGGGCAGGGTCTCCATCAGCGAGGCGGAGGTGAAGGTGTCGCGGACGTAGCCGAAGCGGCGGGCCGAGTTGAACCCCTGCTCGGGATCGTGGGCGACGATGCCGCCGGCCTCCTGTCCCCGGTGTTGCAGGGCGTGCAGGCCGAGGGCCACGAAATTGGCGGCGTCCTTGACCCCGATGACACCGAAGACGCCGCACTCTTCGTGCAGCTTGTCGTCGAGCCCGGCATCGCGCAGGGCGGAGGTGTCGAAGGGGGTGGCCGGGGGCATCTGGCGCATGGCGGTGGATCCGATTCCCGTCTCTCGCGCCTCCACCTAGTGCGTCGGGCCGCGTCTGTCACGGCCCGACTGTCATGCGGCTGTCATGTCGCTGCCGATCAGCGCCCGAAAAGACCCGGACGGCGCGGCTGCTCGGCCTGCTGGCGGATCTGGGTGACCGGGTTCAGCGGGCGCGGCGTGT
>JAUHZL010000455.1 GCA_030425945.1 Alphaproteobacteria bacterium
CCGACGGCGGGGTTGGGCCAGACCTGTCCGTGACCGCGCCGCCCGAGCGCGAGCGCCAGCGCCATGAAGCGCCGGTCGTCGGGCCGGGTCATGGCATCAGCCTTCTTTCGGGCGCAGTTCCGAGACGAAGTCCTCGAAGTCGTCGGCGGCCTGGAAGTTCTTGTAGACACTGGCGAAGCGCACGTAGGCGACGGTGTCGATCCGGGCCAGCGCCTCCATCACGATCTCGCCGATCACCTTGGAGGGAATGTCGGTCTCGCCCATCGACTCGAGCCGGCGGACGATGCCCGAGATCATCTGGTCGATGCGCTCCGGTTCGATCGGACGTTTCTGCATCGCGATGCGGATCGAGCGCTCCAGCTTGTCGCGGTCGAAATCCTCGCGCTTGCCGTTGGTCTTGATCACCACGAGGTCGCGCAGTTGCACCCGCTCATAGGTGGTGAAGCGACCGCCGCAGGCCGGGCAGAACCGCCGCCGCCGGATCGCGACATGGTCTTCGGCGGGCCGAGAGTCCTTCACCTGGGTGTCGGTGTTTCCGCAGAACGGGCAACGCATGGCCTCTCCCTCGGCACGTCTTGTCTGTTTTCCACACGTACTATAGGCGTAGGGCTAGGGCTTGGGTAGGTGCCATTTGCATCCCCGAGATTTGCCTGTGGCCCGCGGGACTCACCTTGAATCGCGGGCGAAATGCAGCGCCACCCGGCGGCTGTGCGGGCGGCTGCGGTGCTCGACGACGAAGAGGCCCTGCCACGTCCCGAGTTGCAGTTTTCCCGCAATCACCGGGACCTGCAGGCTGACCGGCAGCAGCGCGGCCTTCAGATGCGCGGGCATGTCGTCCGGCCCCTCCAGCGTGTGGGTCAGGAAGGCCATCGCCGGATGCGTGCCCGGCGGCACAAGCCGGTCGAGCCAGGCGAGGAAATCCGTCTGCACGTCCGGGTCGGCGTTCTCGGTGATCAGCAGCGAGGCCGAGGTGTGCCGGATCATCAGCGTCAGCAGCCCGTCCTCGGGCGGCAGCAGGCGCGCAACGTCCCGCGTGATCTCGGTCAGGCCGGGGCCGCGCGTCTCGACGGTCAGGGTGTGGTGCATGGCGGGCCGGGACCGGGACGGATCAGAAGATCCGGTCGCCCTGCTGGTCGATCAGCTGCTTTGCCTTGTGCAGGGTGGCGGCGATGGCGGCCTCCTCGCTCGGCAGCGTGTCGGCGCGGATCATCCGGTGGACCCGGGTCTCGCCGCCGATCTCCTTCTCGATCCGCGCGGCGATGCGGTGCTGCCCGCCCTCCTTCACCGGCTCCGGGATGATGCGGAAGCCGTTGTAGGTCTCGGACGCGGGGGCGGCGGCAGCGGCGGTCTTGCCGCCGAAGAGCTTGGACAGGATCGACATGGCCAAAAGGTAGCCGGACCGCGCGACAGCGCAAGCCCTCAGGCGGGCCGCAGCGCCAGCTTCAGGACGAGCAGCACGAAGGGCGCCGCGTGCAGCACGAGATCGAAAATGTCGATGGGCCGGGTCAGCGTGCCCGCCGCCAGCATCTTCAGCTTCTCCCAGATATGCGGCTCCGGCGTGAACGGCGCGAGGCCGAGCGTCAGGCACAGGAAGATCAAGGCCCAGAGCGGGATACCGGCGAGGAGGGACTGGAGGGCGGTCATGGGGGCGGCCTTTCGAGTGGGGGCGGACACGCCCTAGTAATGATACCGGCACTGGATGATGACCAGTGCCCCGTCCAGCACCTTGTAGACCAGACGGTGCTCGCGGTTGATCCGGCGCGACCAATAGCCCGACAGGTCGTTCTTCAGGGGCTCGGGCTTGCCCGTGCCTTCGAACGGGTGGCGCTGGCACTCTCGGATCAGGGTGTTGATCTTGCGGACAAGGGCGGGGTCCGCGCGCTGCAGGTCCACGTAATCGGCCGAGGCCAATGCGGCGAAGGAGACGATCATTCCCGCCCGAGGGCGTCCAGGTCTTCGACGGTCCGCACGATCACGTCGCCCGACTCGACCTGCGCCATCGCCGCGCGCAGGGCCTGCGCATTGGCCGGGGACGACAGCAGGTAGGACGTCTCGTCCAGCGAGTCGTAATCCTCGACCGAGATCATCAGCACCGGCTTGCCGTTGGCGCGGGTGACCAGCAGCGGCTCATGATCGTCGTTCACCCGGTCCATGTAGGCCGAGAGGTTCTTGCGCAGATCGGTGGAGGTGGTGTGTTTCATGGGGC
>JAUHZL010000456.1 GCA_030425945.1 Alphaproteobacteria bacterium
AAGACCACCCTCAAGGCCATCGCAACCGGCCATCCCCAAAGCCGCATCGACGACCTGCTTCCCTGGAACTTCCAGCCGTCAAGCTGAAACCCACGTGACCGTCGAACGACGCTTACTGTCCTCCGGGCCCGCGCTGGCCTGGGAAGTCACGCTTGGTCCGGTCTGCGTGCTGCGCCACGAGACGCCCGGGCTTGGGGTCGAGCTGACCTACGATCCCGCTGTGCCGCGCTACACCATCACCCTGACCCGCCCCGGGGGCTGGCCTGCACGGCGGATCTTCGGGCTGCGGTTCGAAGGGCCGCGCGGCAATCTCATCACCACGGACCGGCAGCGGATCGACGGTCCGGGGCTGACGGTCGAGGACCGTGGCTTCGGCAACGTGCTCGACGGGATGCAAGGCAATCTGCGGATGGTCGCGGTGATGGGGGACGGGGCGCTGAGCGACATCGCGGCGGTCCCGCTCGAAGGGGCGGCACCGGCGGTGCAGCTCTTCCGGGACTGTCCGCCGCAGGCCGGCGCGTGATGCGACAGGTGCCGTGGTTCGTGCTAGGATCCGGGCATGAAATGGACCCAGCTCTCGGAGCGCCAGATCCTGAAGACGCAGGCGGAAGGCCAGCTTGACCACCTGAAGGGGGCAGGCAAACCGCTGCCTCCGGCGGGGGACGGCGACGCGGCCGAGAGTGCGGGTTTCCGGATCATGGCCGAGGCGTGCGCGCTGCCGCGCGAGATCGAACTGCGCAAGGCGGTCGCGGCGCAGGCGAATGTTCTTGCGGCCACCACCGACCCCGAGGACCGGAAACGCGAGATGGCACACCTCGCACGGCTGCAGCTCGATCTGGCGATCGAGGAAGAGGCGCGCCGGAAGTTCTACTCGACGCGCTGACGCGCCCCCCTTGACGACACCCGGGACTCGGCGCAAAAAACCCGCCGTTGGGGTCGTAGCTCAGTTGGGAGAGCGCGTCGTTCGCAATGACGAGGTCAGGGGTTCGATCCCCCTCGACTCCACCAAGCTCCCTTACCGGACGACATGCACCGCGCAGGGCGCGTGGCGCACCACCCGTGCCGCCGTCGAGCCTAGGAAATAGTCCTGCAGCCCGGGCCGGTGGCTGGCAATCGCGATCAGGTCGACGCCGTGCTCGGTGGCGTAGTCCACGATGGTGCGGCCCGAATGGCCCTGAACCACGACGACGTCCACGTCCGGCGCATCGCCGAGGATCCCCAGCAGCGCGTTGCGGACCCCGCCGATCTGCGAGTCGAGGTGGTCCGGCGGCAGGTACTCCGTCGCGTAGCTCGGCAGCAGGTCGATCACGTTCAGGGCGGTGATCTTGGCCCCGTCCCCGGCCAGCGCGCGGGCGACGGAAAGCGCACGGTGGACATCGCGTTCATGGTCCACGGCAATCGGAAGAAGGATGTTCTGATACATCGACAGGCCCCCTCCTATGGGCTTGCTCTCTTGGTAGGCCGCGCGGCGGGCGCGCACCTTGACGGGGATCAAACTGCGCGCTGGACAACCGGCGGTGAGGGACGTCACCCTCGGGCATGGCCGAACCCTCTCCGATCCGACCGACCGACGACGAGGCCCGCGCACTGGCGTCCATGCTGATGCGCGAGGCCCGCACCGTGGCGCTGGGCGTCATCGAACCGGGAACCTCCGTGCCGATGGTCACCCGCATCGCCATCGCGGTCGACGGCGCGGGCTCCCCCGTTGCGCTGGTGTCGGCGCTCAGCCAGCACACCACCGCGTTGCAGGGGACGCCAAGCGCCTCGCTGCTGTTCGGCGAGCCGGGTGCGAAGGGCGATCCGCTGACCCATCCCCGTCTGACGGTGCAGGCCGAGGCCGCGTTCGTGCCGCGCTCCGGCGAGGCGCATGCCGGATTGCGGGCGCTCTGGCTGTCCCGGCATCCGAAGGCGAAGCTCTACGTCGATTTCGGGGACTTTGTCTTCGTGCGCTTCCGGCCCGTCCGGGCCTATCTGAACGCCGGGTTCGGACGGGCCTTCGTGCTGACGCCCGACGACCTGCGCCAGGGCTGAGGTCTACCAGCCCTCGGTGCCCGGACCGCCCTTGATGAGGCCGGTCAGGTTCGGTGTCACCCACCCCCCGTAGAAGCTGCCGGGCTGGTTCCTGACCGGAACGTCGCCGACAAAGGCGGCCTCGACCCGCTCCGGGTAGAAGGCCGGGAACCCGGCCAGCGCCGCGAAATCCC
>JAUHZL010000057.1 GCA_030425945.1 Alphaproteobacteria bacterium
GCGCAACCAGCCGGTCATCAGCTTCGGCGTGACCCGGACGCAGGACGCGGTCGCTGAGCGCATCTTTTAATCCACTCTGGATTTGATCCGCTGGCGGGGATGCCCGCCAGCGGTCGCTTGCCTGACCCAGGAGGTCATCCTGTGGGTCCTGCGGGTACTCTTTCAGTCCACCCCAGCCCCCTCGCTGATCCGACCGGCTTTCTCGGCCTCAGCTTCTCCTTCGGTAACAACCAGCTCTCCACCGGCGTCAGCGCCCGGGTGCTGAGCAACGACACCTCCACCGAATGGGCCGCCGGGGCTGGCGTCAGCTATTACTTCACCGGCGAAACCGGTGCCGGCGTCGACCTCGGCGTGGCCCGCAACTTCACCAACAGTGCGGGCTTCATGGGCTATGACTTCCTGCGCAACCAGCCGGTCGTCAGCTTCGGCGTGACCCGGACGCAGGACGCAGCCCCGGCGGCGGAGCCGCCCGGTTTCGGACTGATCCTGGAATGATCCTGCCGTGGGGGGCGCAATCCCCCAGTGCCTGACCCTTGATCCGGGCGGTCCGCAGGGCCGCCCGTTTCCCGTGCCCCGGCAACCAGCCCCTCACAACACCCCGGTCCGGTGCAGCGTGATCTTCAGCCCGCCGTGCGGGATCGGGCCGAGCGGGTCGCGGAAGGTCAGGCCGGTCGCCTTGGCCAGCCCGCCGTCCGAGGTCACCAGCCCCACGCGCCAGCCCGCGAAGCGCTCGGTCAGCACCTTGCCGAGCGCGCCGTAGAGCGAGAACAGGAGTTTCCGGTCCCCGATCCGCGCGCCGTAGGGCGGGTTGACCATCACGAGGCCCGGCGGCCCCTCGGGGCGCACGAGGTCGCTGACCGCGCCCCGCGTGAAGCGGCAGCGCTCGGCCACCCCGGCCCGCGCCGCGTTCTCGCTGGCCGAGCTGATCGCCCCCGCGTCCCGGTCCGAGCCGTAGCACGACAGCCCCGCCGCCCGCTCCGGCGCGCCCGCCCGCAGCGCGTCCCAGGCATCCGCTTCGAACACCGCCAGCCGCTCGAAGGCGAAGGCGCGCGACCGGCCGGGGAACAGCCCCGCCGCGATCTCGGCCGCCTCGATCGGGAAGGTGCCCGAGCCGCACATCGGGTCCAGCACCGGCTCGCGCCCGTCATAGGCGCAGGCGCGCAGGAACAGCGCCGCCAGCGTCTCGCGCATCGGGGCCTTGCCGACCGAGGCCTTGTGCCCCCGCTTGTGCAGGCTCTCGCCCGAGGTATCGACGCTGATCGTGCAGAGGTCGTCGTCGATCCTGAGCTTCAGCCGCACCTCGGCCTCGTCCGACAGCGGCACGCCCAGCGTCTCGGTGAGCGCGCGCTCGACGCGCTGCGCGGCGGCCCCGGCATGGTAGATGCGGCTGGCGCGGCAGGTCGCCTCGACCTTGACCGGCACGTCGGGGCGCAGCACGGCGGCCCAGTCCAGCTTGCGCGCGCGCTTGTCGAGCTGCGCGAGGTGCATCGCCCGGAAACTGGCGATCCGCACCAGCACCCGGCCCGCGCCGCGCAGCACGAGGTTGGCGCGCATCGCCTCGGTCCAGTCGCCCGTCACGCTGACGCCGCCGGGGCCGGGGGTCGCACTCTGGAATCCGGCCGCGCGCGCCTCCTCGGCCAGAAGCGGTTCCAGCCCGGGCGGGGCGACGAGGAAGATGTCGAGCGGGGCATCGGTCATCCCGCTTCCCTAGCCGCTCGCGCCGCCGCGCGCGAGAGGCACTTGCATTCCCGCGCGCCCCGCGTCCCTATCGCCCCGGACGCAGGGGAGGGCGCGACATGCAGGACATCACCTTCATCGGGTTCGGCGAGGCCGGCGGGGCCATCGTCTCGGGCTGGGGGGCGCGGGACGGGATCGCGGCCTACGACCTGAAGACCGACGCGCCCGACACCGCCGCCGCGATGCGCGACCGGATGACCGCCCACGGCGTCACCCCCTGCGACAGCGCCGCCGAGGCGGTCGCCCGCGCCGACATGGTGCTCTGCACCGTCACCGCCGACCAGGCCGTCACCGCCGCCCGCACCGCCGCGCCGCACCTGCGCGCTGGCACGATCTGGTGCGACCTGAACTCCTGCGCGCCGTCCTCCAAGCGCGAGGCCGCCGCGATCGTCGAGGGGGCCGGGGGCCGCTACGTCGACGTGGCCGTGATGGCCCCGGTCCACCCCAAGCTGAACATGGTGCCGCTGCTCGTGTCGGGGCCGCACGCGGGCGAGGTGGCGCCGCGGCTCGCCGCGCTGCCGATGGCCCCGCGCGTGGTCGAGGGGCCGGTCGGCGCGGCCTCGTCGATCAAGATGATCCGCTCGGTCATGGTGAAGGGGCTGGAGGCGCTGACCGCCGAATGCACGCTGGCCGCCGTCGCCGCGGGGGTCGAGGACGAGGTGCTCGGCTCGCTGATGAAAAGCCACCCCGGCACCGACTGGCCGGGGCAGGCGGCCTACAACTTCGAGCGCGCGCTGGTCCACGGCGCCCGCCGCGCCGCCGAGATGGAGGAGGTCGCCAGGACCCTGCGCGACCTCGGCCTGCCCGACGACATGGCCCGCGCCACCGTGCTCTGGGAACGCCGCATCGCCGCCACCGGCCTGCCCGCCCCCGAGGACGCCCGCGCCACCGGCCCCCGCGCCATCGCCGAGACGCTGCTGCCCGCGCTCCGGGGGTGACGCCGCCGGTGACAGCCGCCGCCCCGCGCGGCTAGACTGGGGCCGGACGGGACTGAGACGGGGGGAGGACAGGCGATGAGCGACAGCGCGAAGTTCGACGCGATTCCGGGCACCTATGTCTTCGACGGCAAGCGCTGCCGCGAGGGCTATCACCTGAACATGTTCTGCAAGTCGATGGAGCGCGAGGAGAACCGCCGCGCCTATACCGAGGACCCGGCCGGCTATCTCGACCGCTACCCGATGACGCCCGAGCAGCGGCGGCTGGTCGAGGCGCGCGACTGGCTGGGGATGCTGCACGCGGGCGGCAACATCTACTACATGCTGAAGCTGATCTCGTACGACCGCTCGACGCTGCAGCATGTCGGCGGCCAGATGACCGGCATGACGGTGGACGAGTTCCGCGACATGCTGGCCGAGGGGCGGATGGGACCGGCGGGCCTCGGCCCGGCCCGGCAGGCGCGCTGATGGCCCGGATCGTCGCCGGGGTCGGCACCTCGCACATTCCCGCCGTGGGCGCGGCGCTCGACCGGGGCGAGCACGGCAATGCCTACTGGGCGCCGATCTTCGCGGGCTTCGAGGGCGCGCGCGACTGGCTGGCCGGGATCGCGCCCGACGTGGCGATCGTGGTCTACAACGACCACGCCAGCGCCTTCTCGCTGGAGCTGACGCCGACCTTCACGCTGGGCCTCGCCGAGGTGTTCCGCCCCGCCGACCAGGGCTATGGCCGCCGCAAGGTGCCCGATGTCGCCGGGCACCCGGACCTCGCGGTGCACCTGCTCGAACGGCTGGTGGCGGACGAGTTCGACATGGCGCAGGCGCTCGAGATGGACGTGGACCACGGGCTGACCGTGCCGCTGTCGGTGCTCTGCGGCACGCCCGCCGAATGGCCCTTCCCGGTGATCCCGCTGGCGGTCAACGTCATCAAGTATCCGCAGCCCACCGCCCGGCGCTGTTTCCGGCTGGGCGAGGCCATCGGGCGCGCCGTCGCCAGCTACCCGGAGGACCTGCGCGTCGCGGTGATCGGCACCGGCGGCATGTCGCACCAGCTGCAGGGCGAGCGCGCGGGGCTCTGGAACCCCGAGTTCGACCGCGCCTTCCTCGACGACCTGACCGCCGACCCCGACCGCCTCGCCGCGCTCGACCACGTCACGCTGGTGCGCGACGCGGGCAGCGAGGGGATGGAGCTGATCATGTGGCTGGTGATGCGCGGCGCGCTGGGCACCGCCCCGCGCGAGGCCTACCGCTTCTACCACTACCCCGCCTCGAACACCGCGCTGGGCCTGATCGCCTTCGAGACCTGAGCTGCGTTGACACCGGGCACGGTGCGCGCCAACTCTGCCCCACCCGCCCTTGCCGGAGCCGCCGCCCGATGCTGCGCCCTCTGCTGAGCCTCTGCCTCGCGCTGCTCGTCTGCGCCGCCGCCTTGCACGCCCTGCCATCGGGCGCCGGGGCTGCGGCGATGGCGACGGACGCGCCGCACGCGATGGCGATGGACGACTGCGCCGACGGCCCGGCGCACGCGGCGCACGCCGACGGCACTTGCCCGCACCCAGCGGCCTGCATGGCCTGGCTGCCGCCCGTGCCCGCCGCCCCCGCACCCCGCCCCGCGCAGCGGGTCCTGCTCAGCCCCGGCCCGGTCGCCGTCGCGGCCCCGGTCCGCGCGCTGCCGCCCGACACGCCCCCGCCCCGCGCCTGATCCGATCCCGACACCCGCGCCCCGGCGGCGCGTCCCCAGACCCCAGATCGGACCCGACCATGAACCTTGTCTATTCCGCCCTCGCCGTGGCCGGGGGCCTTGCCCTCGCCGCGGGGATCCTGACCCTCACCGCCGACGACGCCCCCGCGCCGCTCGCCGCCACCGGGACCGTGCCCGCCTCGGCCGGGGCGGCCCTGGTGCAGGTGCGCCTGCCCGACGCCCTCAGCCCCGGCGCGGTCCTCGGCAAGACCGCCTTCGACGCCCGCTGCGCCCAGTGCCACGGCGACAACGCCGCCGGGCGCGACGGCTTCGGCCCGCCGCTGGTGCACCGGATCTACGAGCCGTCACACCACGGCGACATGGCCTTCCTGATGGCGGTGCGGAACGGCGTGATCGCGCATCACTGGCGCTTCGGGGACATGCCCGCGCAACCGGGCCTGACCGACGCCGACGTGGCCGCCATCGTGGCCTATGTCCGCGAACTGCAACGCGCCAACGGCATCGACTGAGACTGGCGCGCCCCGCGCGCAGGGAGTTTTCCCGCGCGCCGGGACCGGCTAACGTCGCCCCGTCGCGCCGCGACCGGACCCGCGGCGCGAAGGGAGGACGACCATGACCCTGCACGAGACCTTCACCCGCAACGAGGCGGGCCTCGCCGCCGTGCTGCCCCTGCTGAAACAGCGCTTCGGCGACCGGATGCAGACCGGCACCTCGATCCGCGAGCAGCACGGCCACACCACGACCTGGCTGGCGAACCAGATCCCCGACGCGGTCGTTTTCGCGACCTCGACCGCCGACGTGGCCGAGACGGTGACGCTCTGCGCCGCGCATCGCGTGCCGGTCATCCCCTTCGGCACCGGCACCTCGCTGGAAGGGCAGGTCAACGCGCCCGCCGGGGGCATCTCGCTCGATCTCAGCCTGATGAACCGGGTGCTCAAGGTCCATGCCGAGGACCTCGACGTGGTGGTGCAGCCCGGCGTGACCCGCAAGCAGCTGAACGAGCACCTGCGCGACCAGGGCCTGTTCTTCCCGATCGACCCCGGCGCCGACGCCAGCCTCGGCGGCATGGCGGCGACGCGGGCTTCGGGCACCAACGCGGTGCGCTACGGCACGATGAAGGACAACGTGCTGGCGCTGGAGGCGGTGCTGGCCGACGGCAGCGTGATCCGCACCGGCAGCCGCGCGAAGAAGTCGAGCGCGGGCTACGACCTGACCCGGCTCCTCGTCGGCTCGGAGGGCACGCTGGGCGTCATCACCGAACTGACCCTGCGCCTGCACGGCATCCCCGAGGCGATGGCCAGCGCGCGCGTCTCCTTCGACCGGGTCGAGGACGCCTGCCAGACCGTGATCCTCGCGGTGCAGGTCGGCCTGCCGATGGCCCGGATGGAACTGCTCGACGGGCTGACGGTGCAGGCGGTCAACGCCTACTCGAAGCTCGACCTGCCCGAAACGCCGGTGCTGCTGCTCGAATTCCACGGCACCGAGGCGGGCGTGAAGGAACAGGCCGAGATGTTCGGCGAGATCGCCCGCGACTGCGGCGGGCGCGACTTCACCTGGACCGGCCGCGCCGAGGAGCGCACGAAGCTCTGGCTGGCCCGCCACGATGCCTACTGGGCGACGACCGCGCTCCGCCCCGGCGCGCGCGGCCTCAGCACCGATGTCTGCGTGCCGATCTCGCGGCTGGCGGACTGCGTGGGCGAGGCCACCGCGAAGGCCGCCGCCGAGGGCCTGCTGGCCCCCGTGGTGGGCCATGTCGGCGACGGCAACTTCCACATGCTGCTGCTCGTCGACGACACGGTGCCGGGCGAGCGCGCGCAGGCCGAGGCCTTCGTCGGCTGGCTGAACGACCTTGCGCTGTCGATGGAGGGCACCTGCACCGGCGAACACGGCATCGGCCAGGGCAAGCGCAAGTATCTCCGGCGCGAGGTCGGCCCGGCGCTGGGCCCGATGGCCGCGATCAAGGCGGCGCTCGACCCGCAGAACATCCTCAACCCGGGCAAGATCCTGCCGCCGGAGGGCTGAGCCCTCAGCGCCGCCGCGCGACCTGCCGGATCACGCTGTCCAGCGCGGCGGGGTCCACCGGCTTCGGCAGGAAGGCGTCGATGCCGACGCGACGATAGCGGTCCTGCACCTCCGGGCCGACATGGGCCGAACAGGCGATGATCGGCACCGCGCGCATCTCGCCCTCCGAGGTGCGGATCTGCTCGGTCGCGCCCAGCCCGTCGAGACCGGGCATGGTGATGTCCATCAGCACGAGGTCGAAGCGCTGCTTGATCAGCGCCTCGATCGCCTCGAACCCGTTCGAGACCGTCTCGACCTGGTGCCCGATCTGCTGGAGCATCTCGCGCAGCATGTCCTGGTTCACCGTGTTGTCCTCGGCGATCAGCACCCGCAGGCCCGCGTCGCCCGACACCGCGTGCAGGCGCACCGGTTCGGGGGCGGGCTCGGGGATCGCCTCGACCGGGACCTCCATCTCGAAATAGAAGGTCGAGCCCGCGCCGGGGCGGCTCTCGACGCCGATGTCGGCCCCGAGGATGTCGGCGATGTTGCGGCAGATCGACAGGCCCAGCCCCCAACCGCCGCGCTCCTTGCCGAAATCGCTCTCGATCTGGACGAAGGGCCGGAACAGCTTGTCGACCTGCTCGGGGGCCATGCCGATGCCGGTGTCGGTCACCTCGAAGCGCAGCCGGGCATGGCCGTCGCGCCACGCGGTCTGGCTGACCACCAGCGCCACGCTGCCGGTCTCGGTGTACTTGATGGCGTTCGACAGGAAGTTGTTCAGCACCTGCTGCAGCCGCACCGGGTCGGTGACGATCCGCTGCGGCAGGCCCCGGTCCAGCGTGAGTTGCAGCCGCAGCCCCTTGTCGGAGGCGGTCGAGAGCCACCAGTCCGACACCTGGTCCAGCATCGGCTGCAGGTCGAACGGGCGCGGCTCGATCCGCATCCGCCCGGCCTCGACCTGGCTGAGGTCCAGCAGGTCGGTCAGCAGGTTCATCAGGGTGCCGCCCGCGCTCAGGATCGCCTCGACGTGGTTCTTGCGCTTCTGGTCGAGGTTCGACAGCCGCAGAAGCTGGGCGAAGCCGAGGATCGCGTTCATCGGGGTGCGGATCTCGTGGCTCATCGCGGCGAGGAAACGGGACTTGGCCCGGCTCGCCTCGGTCGCGTCCTCGACGGCGGCGCGCAGGTCGGCCTCGGTCTGGCGCAGGCCGGTCGCGTCGTGCAGCGTCAGCAGCGCCCCCCGCGCGGTGCCGCCCGCGTCGCGGATCGGGGCGGCGCTGGCCAGCGTGGCGTGCAGCGTGCCGTCCGCCCCCGCGAGGTCCAGCGCCATCGCGTCGAAGCCCTCGGCGGCCGCGGTCCCGGGCGGGCCGGGCAGATGCCCCTCGGCGGGCGAGGCGAGATCGGTCCACAGCCGCCCGGCGAGGCCCGCGTCCCCGGTCCCCAGCGCGGCCTGCAGGGCGGGCGAGGCGGTGACCACCCGGCCCGCGCCGTCCAGCACCATCAGCCAGCCGGGGGCCGTGGCGACGAGGGTCACGAACGGCGTCAGCGCCGCGTCCGCTCCCGGTGTTCCCAGATCATCCATTCCCGTTCCGCCCGTGCCGGATCGGCTGCGGGGGCCGTGGCCCGCCGCGCCCGAGGCGGCGCTCTCCCATCTCGGTCAGGTATAGCGCGCGGGCGGGCCGCATCCACTGCAAGGCCCGCCGCAAGTGCCTGAAACCCATCCCGGAGTTGAGCATGCCCCGCCGTGCTCGCGCGCCGGTTCAGGGCCGGTCAGGTCCGCACGCCCGCGAACCGGGCCTGCCACTCATCCCGCTGCTCGTCGGTGATCTTGGCGAACAGCACGTCCGGCACGCTGAAGGCGTGGCCCGCGGGCAGGGCGGTCAGCGCCGCCTCGGCCCCCTCGGGCCAGCGCGCGTCCGTGGTGCCCATCGCCGCCAGCATCGCCGCCCCCGCGTCGGGGATGAACGGCGCCGAGATCACGCCGTAGAAGCGCACGAGGTTCAGCGCCAGCCGGGTGATCGCGGCGGCGCGCTCGGGGTCGGTCTTGTGCTGGGTCCAGGGCGCGGCTTCCTGCAGATACTCGTTCCCCGCCACCCAGAGCGCGCGCAGCTCGGCCGCGGCCTTGCGCACCTCGATCCGGTCCATGTGGCCCTGGTAGGCCTGAAGCCCCGCGTCGAGCCGCGCGATCAGCGCCGCCTCCAGCGGGCCCCATGCGCCGCCCTCCGGCACCGTCTCGCCGAATTTCGAGCGGCAGAACTTGGTGATCCGGCTGACGAAATTGCCCAGCACGTCGGCGAGGTCCTTGTTCACCCCGGCCTGGAAGCCTTCCCAGGTGAACTCGCTGTCGCTGGTCTCGGGCGCGTGGCTCAGGAGCCACCAGCGCCAGTAGTCGGCGGGCAGGATCGAAAGGGCCTGGTCCATGAACACGCCCCGGCCCTGGCTCGTCGAGAACTGGCCGCCGTCGTAGTTCAGGTAGTTGAACGACTTGATGTAATCGACCAGCTTCCACGGCTCGCCCGAACCCATGATGGTGGCCGGGAAGGACAGGGTGTGGAACGGCACGTTGTCCTTGCCCATGAACTGGACGTAGCGCACGTCCGCCGCGCCCTTGTCGGTGCGCCACCAGCGCTGCCACGCGGCCTCGTCGAGGCCCTGCGCCGCGGCCCACTCGCCCGCGCAGGCGATGTACTCGATGGGCGCGTCGAACCAGACGTAGAAGACCTTGTCCTCCATCCCGGGCCAGTCCTCGGTCCCCTTCTTCACCGGAACGCCCCAGTCGAGGTCGCGGGTGATCCCCCGGTCCTGCAACCCGTCGCCGTCATGCAGCCATTTCTTCGCGATGGAGGTGGTCAGGATCGGCCAGTCGGTCTGGCTGTCGATCCAGCCGTCCAGCCGGTCCTTCAGCGCCGACTGCCGCAGGTAGAGGTGCTTGGTCGCCCGCACCTCGAGGTCGGTCGAGCCGGAAATCGCCGAGCGCGGCTCGATCAGGTCGGTCGGGTCGAGCTGCTTGGTGCAGTTCTCGCACTGGTCGCCGCGCGCCTTGTCGTAGCCGCAGTTGGGGCAGGTGCCCTCGATATAGCGGTCGGGCAGGAAGCGGCCGTCGGCGTGGGAATAGACCTGCCGCTCCTCGACCTCGGCGATCAGCCCGGCCTCGGCCAGCTTGCCCGCGAAATGCTGGGTCAGCGCGTGATTCTGCGGGCTGGACGAGCGCCCGAAATGGTCGAAGGACAGCCGGAAGCCGCGCGCGATCTCGGCCTGCACCGCGTGCATCTCGGCGCAGTACGCCGCGACCGGCTTGCCGGCCTTTGCGGCGGCCAGCTCGGCGGGGGTGCCGTGCTCGTCGGTGGCGCAGAGGAACAGCACCTCCTGACCGCGCCCGCGCAGGTACCGGGCATAGAGGTCGGCGGGCAACTGCGAGCCGACGAGGTTCCCGAGATGCTTGATCCCGTTGATGTAGGGGATCGCGGAGGTGATCAGCGTGCGTTGGGTCATCGGAGGGCCTTCGCTTGGGTCGCGCCCGGATTACGGCAGCGGCGCGGTGGGGGCAAGCGGCGCGCGGGCTCAGTCGCGGCGGCGTCCGAAGCCCAGCAGGCGGCCGACGAGATAGGTCGTGCGCGGCACATAGGTATAGGGCACCCGCTCGGCCGGGCTGGGCCGCGCGCGCATCCGCGCCAGGCCGAACAGCACCAGCGCCAGGTGCCCCAGCGCGATGAACGAGAACAGCGCCCCCGGTCCCACCCGCGCCAGCAGCGCGGCGGCGATCAGCGGCGAGAGAATCGCGCCGATGGCATAGAAGAACATCAGCGCGGCCGAGATCTCGACCTGCTCGTCGCCCTCCGCGAAGTCGAAGGCATGGGCCGACGAGACCGAGTAGATCGGGAATGTCGTCATCCCGAACACCGTCGCGGCCACCATCACCGCCCCGGTGCCCATGCCCGCCGCCGCCACCGTCACCGCGCAGCCCGCCATCGCCGCCACCGACAGGCCGATCAGCACGTGCCGCCGGTCGCGGCGGTCCGCCAGCCAGCCGACCGGGTATTGCGCCAGCGCGCCGCCCAGCACGTAGGCCGCCAGGAACAGGCCGATCTGGTCGGTCCTCAGGCCCACCGCCTCGCCGTAGACCGGGCCGACCATGCGGAAGGCCGCCGCCGTCAGGCCCGCCACCATCACCCCCGCCACCGCCAGCGGCGAGCGCCGCCACGCGAGGCCCGGCCGCAGGCGCGGCGCGGCGGGCGTCGCGGGCTGGGTCGCCTTGCTCAGCGTCAGCGGGAAGAGCGCCGCGCAGCACAGGATCGCCAGCAGGTTGTAGGCGGCATAGGTCGCGGGTTCGAGCACGCCGATGATCACCTGCGCCATCAGCGAGGCGCCGAGGTCCACCACCCGGTAGGCCCCCATCGTGCGCCCGCGCGTCGCGTTGGTCAGTTCCGCGTTCAGCCAGGCCTCGATCACCGTGTAGCAGCC
>JAUHZL010000457.1 GCA_030425945.1 Alphaproteobacteria bacterium
GGATCGGTCGATGACCCCCCAGCGCGCGATCGAGTTCCGCGTGATCGAACAGCGCGAAAGCACCGGCAGCGGCGCGGGCTTTTCCTTCCTGACGTTCGACGTGGTGGAGTAGGGCGATGCAGCGGACAGTTCTGGCCGCGCTGGTGGTCACCCTTCTGGCGGCTCCCGCCACGGCCGATTGCGTGTCAGCCCGGTCCGCGCTTGCCGCGTCGCTGGACAGCGCCCCGGTCGCGACGCTTGCCGACATGGCGCGCGGGCTCGAAGCTGAGGGCTGTTCCTCCGCCGTTGCCGCGGATGCGCGGCGCCAGGTGTCGTCGGTGGCCGCCCGCCGCGCGGGGGGGCTGCTGGAGACGGGCGATCTCGCAGGGGCCGAGGCGCAGCTTGCTGATGCCCCTGTGCTGCACTGGGAGGTGCAGGCCGCGCGCGGCGGGCTGGCGGCCGCCCGGAAGGACCATGCTGAAGCGGCCCGCAACCTGAATGCCGCCATCGACACCCTGGGCGATCCCGCCCTGACGCCGCAGGATCCCGCGCTGGAGCCCGTCGTGCCCCGGCTGATGGCCATGGCGCAGGAGCAGATGATGCTGGCGGGCAGCGCGCGGACCTCGATGCGTTCGGACGGCACCAGCACCGGGGTCATGCGGGCGCTCAGCCGCGGCATCGCGTTTCGCGCCAAGGGCAGTGGGGACGCAACGGTCGCGGCAGACCAGACCGCAACCGACTACGCCGCCCCTGCGGAGACCGGATACAACATCGTCGCCGCCGCCGCGGCCCGCGTCGAGACGGTGTACCTGCCCGTGCGCTTCGCCTTCGGACAGGCAACGCTCGACCCCTCCGGCGTGACCGAGGCCGAGGCCCTGGCCGCCTTCCTCCGGGGACAGGGCGCGGTCGGGCGCATCACCCTGATCGGGCACACCGATGACGTCGGGCCGGAGGACGTCAATCTCGACCTGTCGCTGGCCCGGGCCCAGACCGTGCGGGACTTCCTGCGCTCTGCGGGCGTTACCGCGACGATCCTCGTCGAGGGGCGCGGCGAGACCGAGCCACCCGCCTACGCGGCGGGCATGACCTATTCGCTGGACGAACAGCGGGCCATCGCCCGTCGCGTGGAGCTGGCCCTTGGCGGCTAGGCCCCGCGCCCTGGCCGCCGGGCTTCTGCTGACGGCGGCGCTCGGGGCCGGTTCGGCCGGGGCTGCGAGCCTTGGCCTCGTCGTGGGGATCAACGACTACGCCGCCTATCCCGAGTACCGGGACGGGATGCCGTTCGGCGTGGCCTATGACCTGATGGGCGCGCGCAACGATGCCGAGCGGATCGCCGAGGCCATGCGCGACACCGGCATCGATCTGCCCGACCGCCGTCTGCTGCTCGACGGGCAGGCCACGGAGGCCGCGTTTCTCGCGGCCTGGTCTGCGATGATCGACGAAGCACAGCCCGGCGATACGCTGATCGTGACCTTTGCAGGACACGGGGCACAGGAAACCGAGGCCTCGCCGCCCTTTGACGAGGCGGACGGACGCGACGAGATCATCATGTTCCATGATTTCGACCCGCAGCGCCCCGGGACCGGACGCCTCACCGATGACGAGTTGCGCGTCCTTCTGGAAGGGGCGTCGGAGTACAACGTTGTCTGGGTCATGGACGCCTGCCACTCGGGCGGCCTGACCCGCTCGGCGGCGCGCACGCTGTCGCGCTTCGGCGGGTTGTTCGAGGGCTTGCCCGACCCGGCCTTGTCCGACGTGCCCCTCGATCTCGGCGACGGGGCCGCGGACGACGAGAGCCTGCCCCACGTGACCCAGATCCTCGCTACGGCGTCCGAGGACCTGCTGGTCGACGAGATCGAGATCGACGGCGAAATGCACGGCGCGCTGTCGTGGTACTTCGCCGAGGCGCTCTCGGGCAGCGCCGATGCCGTCGGGGGGCGGTCACATCATCAACGCCATCCGGCTGACAAACAAGCTCAAGAGCTAAGACGCTGAGCGGACACGAGCACGGTGGTCCGTAACGGGAACGTGGCGTTTGAGACGCGAGTGTCCATTGTCCACAAGCACTGACTAGTCGATCTGTACTAATGACAAAAGCGGCGTGCTCGGGTCAGGATCGGTGCAAACCAAGAGGATACCGCCATGTTCTTCTGTCTTCGCCATATCTGCCTGGCCACAAGCCTGGTGCTTGCTGCA
>JAUHZL010000058.1 GCA_030425945.1 Alphaproteobacteria bacterium
CGTCCTTCTCGTTCCCGGACCGAGCACGGTCCTGCCGAGCCAGGCAGACGTGCGCACGCGGCTGACCAAGACGGTCTCGCTGAACATCCCGTTGCTGTCCTCGGCGATGGATACGGTCACCGAAGGCCGGATGGCCATCGCCATGGCGCAGGCCGGCGGGATGGGCGTGATCCACCGCAATCTCGACATCGAGCAGCAGGCGCGCGAGGTGCGGCGCGTGAAGCGGTTCGAGTCGGGCATCGTCTACAACCCGGTGACCCTGACCCCGGACCAGACGCTGGCCGACGCCCGGGCCCTGACCGAGCGCTACGGCTTCACCGGCTTCCCCGTGGTGGACGAGCGGCGCCGCGTCCTCGGCATCGTCACCAACCGCGACATGCGCTTCGCTCAGGATGACGCGACGCCGGTCAAGGCGATGATGACACAGGACAATCTCGCCATCCTCCGTGAGCCCGCCGACCGTGGCGAGGCGATCAGCCTGATGAAGGCCCGCCGGATCGAGAAGCTGCTGGTGACCGATGCCGACGGCAAGCTGACCGGTCTTCTGACCCTGAAGGACACCGAGCGCGCGGTGCTGAACCCGAGCGCCTGCAAGGACGATCTCGGCCGGCTGCGGGTGGCCGCGGCCTCGACCGTGGGCGACGCGGGCTTCGAGCGCTCCGAAGCGCTGATCGACGCGGGCTGCGACGTGATCGTCATCGACACCGCGCACGGCCACTCCGCCTCCGTCGCCGAGGCTGTCCGCCGCGTGAAGCGGCTGTCGAACGCGGTGCAGGTGGTGGCCGGGAACGTGGCGACCGCCGAGGCGACTCGGGCGCTGATCGATGCGGGCGCGGATTCGATCAAGGTCGGGATCGGCCCGGGCTCGATCTGCACCACCCGGATCGTCGCGGGCGTGGGCGTGCCCCAGCTGACGGCCATCATGGATTGCGCCGCGGCCGCGCGCGACAGCGGGGTTCCGGTCATCGCGGACGGCGGCATCAAGTATTCCGGCGATTTCGCCAAGGCGATTGCCGCCGGGGCCAGCGTCGCGATGGTCGGCAGCATGATCGCGGGCACCGACGAAAGCCCGGGCGAGGTCATTCTCTACCAGGGCCGCAGCTTCAAGAGTTATCGCGGCATGGGCTCGCTCGGCGCGATGGCGCGCGGCTCGGCGGATCGTTACTTCCAGAAGGACGCGGCCAGCGACAAGCTTGTGCCCGAGGGGATCGAGGGGCAGGTGCCCTACAAGGGCCCGGCGGGCACCGTGATCCACCAGCTGGTCGGCGGTCTGCGGGCCGCGATGGGTTATGTCGGCGCGGCGACGGTTCCCGAGATGCAGGAAAAGTCGCAATTCGTCCGGATCACCGGCGCGGGGCTCAAGGAAAGCCACGTGCATGACGTGCAGATCACGCGCGAGAGCCCGAACTACCGGCTGAGCTGACGATGACGCCCGGCGCACGTCTGGCGGCGGCCATCGGGATTCTCGACCGGATTCTGGACGGGGAGGGGGCCGAACCCGCCCTGATCCGCTGGGCGCGGCAGAACCGTTACGCGGGATCGGGCGACCGGGCGGCGATCCGGGACATCGTGTTCGACGGATTGCGCCGCAAGCGTTCCGCCGCGGCCCGGGGCGGCGCGATGTCGGGACGCGGCATTGTCCTCGGTCTCGTGCTCCAGCAAGGGCAGGACCCCGATACGCTGTGCACCGGTGAGGGCTACGCGCCGCCGGTCCTGTCGGCGGTCGAGCGGCAGGCAATCGAGCGGTCCGAAGCGGTGTCGGCGGACGTTGAACACGATGTACAGGATTGGGTCTGGGACATCTTGCGCGCCGATCATGGCGAGGCTGCCCCGGCAATCGCGCAGGCGCTGCGGGACCGGGCCGATGTCCACCTGCGCGTCAATCTTGCACAGGCCGACCGGGATACGGCGCGGCAGCGCTTGTCCGAGGAGGGGATCGAAACCGCGCCGCACCCCTTGGCGGACACCGCCCTCCGGGTGATCGGGCCCGACCGCAAACTGCGCCAGAGCGCGGCGTTCCGCACCGGCCTCGTCGAGTTTCAGGATGCCGCCAGCCAGCATGCCGTCGCCGCACTTGGACCACTCAAGGGTCTGACCGTGCTGGACTATTGCGCGGGGGGCGGGGGCAAGTCCCTGGCCTTGGCCGCCGCTGGGGCGCAGGTGACGGCCCATGATGCAGCACCAGACCGGATGTCCGATCTGGCCGACCGGGCGGCGCGGGCCGGGGCCCGGATCGACGTGTGCCCGCCAGACCGCCTCGACGCCGGGCGGCGGTTCGACCTGGTGCTGGTGGATGCGCCCTGTTCTGGGTCCGGGGCGTGGCGGCGCAGCCCCGACGCGAAATGGCGCCTGACGCCAGAGGATTTGGCGGCCCATGTCGCCTTGCAATGGCAAATCCTGAACAAGGCCGTTCAGTATTGCCGTCCGGGCGGACGCCTGGCCTATGCGACCTGTTCGCTGTTCCGGGCCGAGAATGCCGCGCAGGCCGCAAGGGCGTCCGCGGAATTGCCGTTGCGCCTTATCCATGACCGGCAGCTCACCCCCCTCGATGGCGGGGACGGGTTCTACAGTACCGTGTTTGAAGTGCTGGAGAACAACCAAGGGTTGCAATCGCCCGTGAATTAGGAAAGCGTTAAGTCGGGGAGCCTAGGACGGACGGGACGGATGAGGGATCGCCGTGACCGACGTGCAGACCAACGACGCGCAGACCGGCCCGGCGCCGGACATGGTCCGGATCGTGGACCATGTCCCGGTCGAGGAACTCGACGACGAAACACTCGCCGACATCGTCGTATCGGCGCTGGCGCAGCGCATCCCCTGGATCCTGTCGCTCGCCGCCGGGCTGGCGCTCGGGGCCTCGGTGATCGGATCGCGCACCGGCGCGCTCGTTCTGATCGCGTTTTCTCTGACCTTCCTGTTCCTGGCCGCGCTGCTACGTCTGATGGCTGCCCCGCCACGCGTCCACCAAATGGAGGAACTGCACCGCCTCTTGCGCTTCCTTGAAGGGGAGAGTGCGCCTTCGCTGCTGTTTTCCGCCGACCAGTCGATCCTGTGGCTGAACATTTCCGCGCGCCAGATGCTGCCGGAGGTGCCGCTGAAGGGGCTTGTCGCCGGGCTGAAACCGTTGCTGCCCGACCCCGGCGCGACCGTGCGGCGCCTGCGCACGCGCCTGTCGGACCGGGAACGCATCGACGAGGATATCGCGGTGCGGCGCGGCACGGCCCGGGCTGTGCTGCGGCGCCTGCCGGGCGAGCTCTTTCTGCTGCGGTTCGAGAACATCACCGACCGACCGGCCGAGCAGGTGGCGGGCGTCAACCTTCCGGTGATGATCGTCAGCGCCAAGGGCACGATCCTGACCATGAACGAACCGCTGCGCCTGCTGGCCGGGGCCCGGATGCGCACGATAGGCCAGATGTTCGAACGGCCCAACGTGGCCTCGGGGCAGCTGTGCGACCTGCACCGCGCGGATGGCGAGATGGTGCCGGTGCGGCTTTACCGCACCGCGCTGACCGGCGACCGGCAGGAAATCGCGGTGCTCCCCGAAATGCCGGACCTCGCGGAGGAGCGCGGCGGCACCGCCCTGTCGCTCGACACGCTTCCGGTCGCGCTTGCCGAACTTGGCCGGGGCGGGCGTGTCCTGCGGACGAACCTCGCCGCCCGGCGCCTGCTCGGGGTGACGGCAAGCGACCTGCCGGCCGACTTCGCCGACCTCGTGACCGGCCTCGGGCGCGATGTCTCGGACTGGATCGACGGCAGCCTCGATGCGCCGGGCCCCCTGAAGCCCGAGGTGCTGCGCGTGCGTCGCACCCCCGAGGAGGTGTTCCTGCAGGTCAGCCTCGCCCACCCGCGCGAAGGCCAGGGGGACCGGGTGCTGGCCGTGCTGCACGACGCGACCGAGCTGAAGACGCTCGAAGCGCAGTTCGTGCAGAGCCAGAAGATGCAGGCCATCGGCCAGCTCGCAGGCGGCGTGGCGCATGACTTCAACAATCTTCTGACCGCGATTTCAGGGCATTGCGACCTGATGCTTCTGCGCCACGACCCGGGCGACGGGGACTATGCCGACCTCGTCCAGATCGCGCAGAATGCCAACCGGGCGGCCGCGCTGGTGGGCCAGTTGCTCGCGTTCTCGCGCAAGCAGACCCTGCTGCCCGAGGTGCTGGACGTGCGCGACGCGCTGGCCGACCTGACCCACCTGCTGAACCGGCTGGTGGGCGAGACGATCACCCTGTCCCTGCTGCACGATCCGGACCTGCCCACGATCCGCGCCGACCGGCGGCAGCTGGAACAAGTGATCATGAACCTCGTGGTGAACGCGCGCGACGCGATGCCGGATGGCGGCGATATCGTGGTCGAGACGCGGCGCACCGTGCTGAGCGAGCCGCTGACCCGGGGGCGCGCCGTCGTGCCGCCCGGCGAATACGCGACGATTGCCGTCAGCGACCACGGCGTGGGGATCCCGCCCGAGGTGCTCGGCAAGATCTTCGAGCCGTTCTTCACCACCAAGCGCACCGGGGAAGGGACGGGTCTGGGCCTGTCCACCGCCTATGGAATCATCAAGCAGTCGGGTGGCTTCATCTTCGCCGACAGCCATGTCGGCAAGGGGTCGGAGTTCACGATCTTCCTGCCCGCGAACACCACCGCGGCCGCGCCAGAGCCGCCCGCGCTGCCGGTCAGCGTGCCGGCCGAGACCTCGGGCGAGGGGGTGATCCTGCTGGTCGAGGACGAGGCGCCGGTCCGGGCCTTCGCTGCCCGCGCGCTGCGCCTGCGCGGCTACACGGTGCTGGAGGCGGCGACCGCGGAGGAGGCGCTCGACATGCTCGAGCGGGACGCGCTGGAGGTGGATCTCTTCGTGTCGGACGTGATCATGCCGGGCATGGACGGCCCGACCTGGGTGCGCAAGGCGCGCGAAAAGCGGCCTGACATCAAGGCCGTGTTCGTCTCGGGCTATGCCGAGGACCTGCTGAGCGGCCAGCAGGCCGGGCTGGAGCAGGCGGTGTTCCTGCCGAAGCCATTTTCGCTGGCGCAACTGACCGAAACGGTGCAGCGGCAACTGTCCTGACGGGGATCCGTCGCCGCTACAGCCGCACCTAAAGACTTTGTTTACCCTAGGCGGGGCAGGATGAATATCGCGAATTGGACTTGATTTGTTCTCTTTTTGATCCGATAAGAGCGGAACAAGGCAAGAACGACGCAGTGATTGCCGCCCCACCGGCGGTGTGCAACAAGGGGCCTGTTTCCATGTCCATCACGAGTCTCCTCGACGTGAAAGAAAAAGCCAACGACAAGCGGTCCGCCGAGAAGCAGAAGGCGCTCGACAGCGCTCTGGCGCAGATCGAACGCCAGTTCGGCAAGGGGTCGATCATGCGCCTCGGCGCCGACAACCCCGTGGCCGAGATCGAAGCGACCTCGACCGGATCGCTCGGGCTCGACATCGCGCTCGGGATCGGCGGCCTGCCGAAGGGCCGCATCATCGAGATCTACGGCCCCGAAAGCTCGGGCAAGACGACGCTGACGCTGCATTGCATCGCGGAAGAGCAGAAGAAGGGCGGTGTCTGCGCCTTCGTCGACGCCGAACACGCCCTCGATCCGCTCTACGCCAAGAAGCTGGGCGTCAATCTCGACGAGCTGCTGATCAGCCAGCCGGACACCGGCGAACAGGCGCTGGAAATCACCGACACGCTGGTCCGCTCGGGCGCGGTCAGCCTGGTGGTGGTCGACTCGGTCGCCGCCCTGACGCCCAAGTCCGAACTGGAAGGCGACATGGGCGACAGCTCGGTCGGCGTCCATGCCCGCCTGATGAGCCAGGCGATGCGCAAGCTGACTGGCTCGATCGCGCGCTCGAACTGCATGGTCATCTTCATTAACCAGATCCGGATGAAGATCGGCGTGATGTTCGGCAGCCCCGAAACGACGACCGGCGGCAACGCGCTGAAATTCTACGCCTCCGTGCGCCTCGACATCCGCCGGATCGGCGCGATCAAGGACCGCGACGAGGTCGTCGGCAACGCGACCCGCGTGAAGGTCGTCAAGAACAAGGTGGCGCCGCCGTTCAAGCAGGTCGAGTTCGACATCATGTACGGCGAGGGCATCTCGAAGATGGGCGAGCTGATCGATCTCGGCGTGAAGGCCGGCGTGGTCGAGAAGTCGGGAAGCTGGTTCTCCTACGGGGACGAGCGGATCGGGCAGGGGCGCGAAAACGCCAAGCAGTTCCTCCGCGACAACCCCAAGACCGCCTACGAGATCGAGGACAAGATCCGCGCCTCGCACGGGCTCGATTTCCACATGCCCGCCGACAGCGACGATCCGCTGACCGAGGATTGAGGCCGGGTCCGCCCGACCACTCGAAAAACCTCCGCAAGGCCCCGCTTCGGCGGGGCTTTTTGCATCCTGCTCCCGCGGTCCGTGTGGACACTCTGCGCGCGCATCGCTACATCGGCGGAACGCACGTCCGAGACAGCCAGAGTGCCGCACACATGCCCAGCCTGAACGAGATCCGCACCACCTTCCTCGATTACTTCGAGAAGAACGGCCACGCCGTCATCGACAGCTCGCCCCTGGTGCCGCGCAACGACCCGACGCTGATGTTCACCAACGCGGGTATGGTGCAGTTCAAGAACGTCTTCACCGGGCTTGAGCACCGCGACTACAGCCGCGCCGCCACCAGCCAGAAATGCGTGCGCGCGGGCGGGAAGCACAACGACCTCGACAATGTCGGTTATACCGCGCGCCATCACACCTTTTTCGAGATGCTCGGGAACTTCTCGTTCGGTGACTATTTCAAGGACGACGCGATCCCCTTCGCCTGGAACCTGATCACCAAGGAATTCGGTATTCCGAAGGACCGCCTGCTGGTCACGGTCTACCACACCGATGACGAGGCGGCGGAAATCTGGAAGAAGGCCGCGGGCCTGCCGGACGAGCGGATCATCCGCATCCCGACGAACGACAACTTCTGGATGATGGGGCCGACCGGTCCCTGCGGCCCCTGCACGGAAATCTTCTACGATCACGGCGACCATATCTGGGGCGGGCCGCCCGGCAGCGCCGACGAGGACGGCGACCGGTTCATCGAGATCTGGAACCTCGTCTTCATGCAGTTCGAGCAGTTCGAGGACGGCACCCGCGAGCCGCTTCCGAAGCCCTCGATCGACACCGGCATGGGGCTGGAACGGATCGGCGCGCTCCTGCAGGGCAAGCACGACAACTATGACACCGACCTGATGCGCGCCCTGATCGAAGCGTCGGCCCATGTCACCTCGACCGACCCGGACGGTCCCGGCCGCATCCACCACCGGGTGATCGCTGACCACCTGCGCTCGACCTCCTTCCTGATCGCGGATGGCGTGACGCCCTCGAACGAGGGGCGCGGCTACGTGCTGCGCCGGATCATGCGCCGCGCCATGCGCCACGCGCACCAGCTGGGCGCCAAGGACCCGGTGATGCACAAGCTGGTGGCGTCGCTTGTCGCGCAGATGGGCCAGCACTTCCCCGAGCTTGGCCGCGCCCGCGCGCTGATCGAAGAGACGCTGCGTCTGGAGGAAACCCGCTTCAAGCAGACGCTGGAGCGCGGGCTGCGGCTGCTCGATGACGAGTTGGCCGCGTTGCCCGAGGATGCCCCGCTGCCCGGCGAGGCGGCGTTCAAGCTTTACGACACCTACGGCTTCCCGCTCGACCTGACGAAGGACGCCCTGCGCGAGAAGAAGCGCAGCGTCGACGTGTCGGGCTTCGATGCCGCAATGGCAGAACAGAAGGCCAAGGCGCGCGCCGCCTGGTCCGGCTCGGGCGAGACCGCGGATGCCGCGATCTGGTTCGACATCGCCGAGAAGCACGGCGCGACCGAGTTCCTCGGCTACGACACCGAGACGGCCGAGGGGCAGATCCTCGCCCTTGTCATCGACGGCGCCGAGCATGCCGGTGCGTCCGAGGGCGATACGGTGCAGATCGTTCTGAACCAGACCCCGTTCTATGCCGAGGCCGGTGGCCAGGTCGGCGATACCGGGCGGCTGAAGACCGAGACCGGCGTGGCCGAGATCACCGACACGAAGAAGGCGGAAGGTGTCTCGATCCACTTCGCGCGCGTGACCGAGGGCAGCCTCGCCCGAGGGCAGGGGGCCGAACTGATCGTCGATCACGGGCGCCGCAGCGCGATCCGGGCCAACCATTCCGCCACGCACCTGCTGCACGAGGCGCTGCGGCAGGCGCTCGGCGAGCATGTCGCGCAGAAGGGCTCGCTCAACGCGCCCGACCGTCTGCGCTTCGATTTCAGCCACGCCAAGGCCCTGACGGACGAGGAACTCGCCCGCGTCGAGGCCGAGGTGAACGCCTATATCCGCCAGAACACCCCGGTCGAAACGGTCATCATGACCCCGGACGAGGCCCGTGCCCTGGGCGCGCAGGCGCTCTTCGGCGAGAAATACGGCGACGAGGTGCGCGTGGTGTCGATGGGCACGCAGGCCGGATCCGGCAAGGGCCGGGCGGGCGCGACCTACTCGCTGGAACTCTGCGGCGGCACGCATGTGCGCCGGACCGGCGACATCGGGGCCTTCGTCTCGCTCGGCGACAGTGCCTCGAGCGCGGGTGTGCGCCGGATCGAGGCACTGACTGGCGAGGCGGCGCTGCGCCACCTTGCAGGCCAGGACAAGCGGCTGATGCAGGTCGCCTCGGTGCTGAAGGCGCAGCCGGCCGAGGTCGTGGAGCGTGTGCAGGCGCTGATGGACGAACGTCGGGCCCTGCAGAACGAAGTGGCGACGCTGCGCCGGGACCTTGCCATGGCGGGCGGCGGCGGTGGTGTGGCCCCGGAGACGCGGACGGTTGGCGGCGTGCCGCTGATCGCGCAGGTCATGCAGGGCGTGTCCGGCAAGGACCTGCCCGCGCTGATCGACGCGATGAAGAACAAGCTCGGCTCGGGCGCGGTGCTGCTGATCGCCGACGCGGACGGCAAGGCCGCCGTGGCTGCCGGTGTGACCGCTGATCTGACCGGGCGTGTCTCGGCCGTCGACATGGTGCGCGCGGCGGTGGCCGAACTGGGCGGCAAGGGCGGCGGCGGCCGTCCCGACATGGCGCAAGGTGGCGGCAAGGATGTCGCCAACGCGCCCGCCGCGATTGCTGCCGTCGAAGCCCTGCTGGAAGGATAAGCCGATGCCCGGAGCCTATTGGATCGCCCATGTGACCGTCACCGACGACGAGGCCTATGCGAAATATGCCAAGCTCGCCTCCGAGGCGATCGCGGCCTACGGCGGCAGGTTCCTCGCCCGCGGCGGCAAGGCAATCCAGAAGGAAGGTCGGGCCCATCCGCGCAACGTGGTGACGTATTTCCCCAGCCTTGAGGCGGCGAACGCCTGCTACGAAAGCGCGACCTACCAGGAAGCGCTGAGCCATGCGCAGGGCGCCTCGGAACGCGACCTCGTGCTGGTCGAGGCGCTCGACTAACCCGCGCCCCGGCCGCGCCACAACTGGCGCAGGCCTTCGCGGAACAGGGCCCAGCGCAGGGCGACACTGTGTTTCTGCGCCGCGAGCTGGCGCAGGGTCAGGCGGCGCTGGCGCACCACGATCCGGGCGACGCGGAACTCGAACCGGTGCTTGCGGCGCAAGAGGTCCTCGGACAGCCCGCGCCGCAGCATGGCCCAGAGCAGCCCGAGGTTGAAGAAGGCGACGGTGCGGAAGACCATCTTCGACACCGTCGAGGTCAGCGACTTGCCGAGCGTGGTGCCCACCGCGATCAGCCAGAACGGCAGCTTGACCGAGAACAGCACCAGCCACAGCCCGAGCGAGCTGACCGACAGCGCGAAGGTGCCGATCAGGACGATCAGCGCGGCGACGATCCGTTCCGCCAGCCCGAGGCCGCCATACCACGCCATCATCGCGGCATAACGCGCGCCGATCTCGGCCTTGGCGGCGAGGATCACCCCTTCGAGCCGCCGCCGCAACGCCGAGCCCATCAGGAGCGGCAGCAGGGTCGTCATCACCCATTTCTTGAGCAGCTCGATCCGGAAGAACAGAACGGCCTGCGTCTTGAGCCAGGCGAGGACCGCCGGAAGCTCAAGCGACACCAGCTTCTTCCCGATGATCTGGATCTGCAGCAGGATCAGGCCGAGCGCGATCAGCACCTTCTCGCCCAGCGCATAAGTCAGCGCCAGCGAGGCCGCGGTGACGAGGGCGAGCAGGAGAAGGGCGCGCAGCAGCATGGCCCTTTGTCGGGGCACAGGCGGCGTGGCGCAAGCGGCTCAGGTGCCGATGTAGCGGTCCTTGCGGTGATTGATCGCGATGACGAGGTTCACGACGACGGCGCCCACCAGCGAGATGCCGACCATCTGCCAGTCGAGCACGGCGAGGGCCGCGAGGAACAGCACGAGGTCGAAGGCCAGTTGCACCCAGCCCGCGCGCCAGCCCAGCCGGTCCTGCAGGTAGAGCGCGAGAATCCCGATGCCGCCGAGGCTGGCGCCGTGCCGGAAGAGCGCCAGCAGCCCGCCCCCCGCAAGGCAGCCGAAGAGGATCGAGCCCAGCAGCGGATCGACCTCGCCGAAGGACAGAAGTCCGGGGATCAGCAGGCTGAAGCTCGACAGCAGACCCACCGCCGCGAAGGTCTTCAGCGTGAAGGGCAGGCCCATCCGGCGGAAGGCCAGCCAGTAGAACGGCAGGTTCACCACGAAGAAGACCGCCCCGAAGCTCC
>JAUHZL010000001.1 GCA_030425945.1 Alphaproteobacteria bacterium
ACCCGCCGCAAGAAGACGGGGCTTTTTTGGGGGGCTGCGCCTGGGATGGAGGGGTGTGGGCTGTCACGTTTCCTTTGGAAACATGACCTTGCCCACCCGCCGCAAAAAGACGGGGCTTTTTTGGGGGGGCTGCGCCCGGGATGGAGGGGTGTGGGCTGTCACGTTTCCTTTGGAAACATGACCTTGCCCACCCGCCGCAAAAAGACGGGGCTTTTTGCGGCGTAAAAAAAACGGCGGTGTCTTGGAGACACCGCCGTGAAGTAAACGGAACCCCAGGGAGGAGGAGAGGGGCTCCGAAACCGAATTCCGGTGCGGCGACGCCAGGGAGGAGGAGAGGCGCCGCCGCAGATGGATGCAGGCCCGAGGGAGGAGGAAGGGCCTTACATCTTGTCGGACCCGTAGGCCCTGATGGTTCGGCGGGAGCGTCAGGGAGGAGGAAAGACGCCCGCGCCGGTCCGGACCTGCCAGGGAGGAGGGCGGCAGGCCCGAATTCGCATTACATTTCGTAGGCCGCGGTATGGGCGATGCGGCGCAGTTCGGCGCGCACGATGCCCAGATCGGCCAGTTCGCGATCGGTGAGGCCCTGCAACTCGCTCAGGGTGTCGCGAAAGACCTTGCGGCGCGCCATGCGGGCGCGGATGTCGATCAGAAGCGCGGAAACGCGGTCGGTCAAACCGGTTTGGGCGCGAGAGATATTGCCTGCGGCATATGCCATGTTTTTTCGCCTCAGTTGGCTGTGTGTCCGCGGTTGCGCTAAAGATGGGACAAATGCTGCACCTGCACAATGGCCGGAAAGGCAACGCTGCCATGCAGAAATCGCATATGAGAACTGGGTGAAATCAAGGCGTTCTGCCCTAATTCGCGCCAAACCGCCCATCCGGGTTGCGGTGACGCAAGGTCTGCGCCACCTAAAGCGGCAGCAATGGGAGAAGAGTTATGGACGATCTGACACGGCAGGTGCGCGCGGCGCTGGCCCGGCTGGTGCTGCCCGATGGCGGAGACCTTGTCTCGCGCGACATGATCCGCGCCTTGCGGGTCGAGGCCGGGGTGGCGCGCTTCGTGATCGAGGCGCCGTCGGCCGATATCGCGCGCCAGATGGAGCCGCTGCGCAAGGCGGCGGAGGCCGCGGTGCAGGCGGTTCCGGGGATCACCCAGGCGCAGGCCGCGCTGACCGCGCACGAGGCCAAGGCACCGCCCTCGCTCAAGGTGGGGGGCCACCCGACACCGCAAGCCGGCCCGATGACCCCGCCGGGCGTGCGCGCCATCCTGGCGGTCGGGTCGGGCAAGGGCGGGGTGGGCAAGTCCACCGTGTCGTCGAACCTGGCCGTGGCGCTGGCGCGTGCGGGCAAGCGGGTGGGGCTGCTGGACGCCGACATTCACGGACCCAGCCAGCCGCGCATGTTCGGCCTGACCGCGCGCCCTGCCAGCCCCGACGGCAAGACGATCATCCCGCTGGCGGCGCATGGCGTGACGGTGATGTCCATCGGCTCGATGCTGGCCGAGGACAAGGCCGTGGTCTGGCGCGGGCCGATGCTGATGGGCGCGCTGCAGCAGATGCTGATGCAGGTGGACTGGGGCGAAAAGGACGTGCTGATCGTCGACCTGCCGCCGGGGACGGGCGACGTGCAGCTGTCGCTCTGCCAGAAATCCGAGGTGGCGGGGGCCATCGTGGTCTCGACCCCGCAGGACGTGGCGCTGATCGACGCGCGCAAGGCCATCGACGCGTTCCGCACATTGAACACGCCGGTTCTGGGGCTGGTGGAGAACATGGCCATGTTCACCTGCCCGCATTGCGGCACCGACACGCCGATCTTTGGCCATGGCGGCGTGGCCGAAGAGGCGCGGCGCATCGGGGTGCCGCTGTTGGCGCAACTGCCCATCGACCTGGAAACCCGCCAGGCCGGCGATGCCGGCACGCCGGTGGCGGCGGGAACCGGCGTGATGGCCGAGGCCTATGCCCGTCTTGCCGACCGTCTGATCGGCGGCGGCATGGTCTGATCGCATGGGCGGCGCGTGGCCCCCGCGCGCCGCTCCGGGGCGAACCCGGTTGCATTGCCGCCTCTCAGGCGGCAGCCTTCGGGAACAAGACGTGTGGCAAGCGCGCCGATTCCGACGCAGCCCCGGGCCGGACCCGGTTTTGACAGGAGTGATGAGATGACCCGTTCCCTGCGCGCCGTTTTTTCCGGTCTCGCGCTTCTGGCCTGCCTGGCCGGGGCCGCCCAGGCGTTTGACACCCGCGCGCGTGCGGCCTTCGTGCTGGACCAGACCACCGGCACGGTGCTTCTGGCCAAGCAGGCAGACGAGCCGCTGCCGCCTGCCTCGATGTCGAAGCTGATGACGCTGTATGTCGCGTTCGAGGCCGTGCGCAACGGCCAGCTGAAGCTGGACGAACGCCTGCCCGTGTCGGCGCATGCCATGTCCTTTGGCGGCTCCACGATGTTTCTCGACACCACCGACCGCGTGACGGTCGAGGATCTGCTGCGCGGCATCATCGTGCTTTCGGGCAACGATGCCTGCGTCGTGATCGCCGAGGCGCTGTCGCCCGACGGCACCGAGGCCGGCTTTGCCCGCATGATGACCCAGCGGGCGCAACAGCTGGGCATGACCAATTCCACCTTCCGCAACGCCTCGGGCTGGCCCGCGGACGGGCACGAGATGTCGATGCGCGACCTCACCCTGCTGGCGGCGCGGCTGATCGAGGACTTCCCGGAGTTCTACCCGATGTTCGCCGAACGCCGGTTCGTCTTTGACGGGCGTGCGCCGGGCAATGTCAACAACCGCAACCCGCTTCTGGGGCTGGGGATCGGCGCGGACGGGCTCAAGACCGGGCACACGCAGGAGGCGGGCTATGGTCTGGTGGGATCTGCCAGCAATGGCCAGCGGCGGGTGATCTTTGCCATCACCGGGCTCGACACCACCCGCGCGCGGGCCGAGGAATCCGAAGGCATCGTCAACTGGGCCTTCCGCCAGTTCGCCGAACAGACCATCGTGACCTCGGGCCGTGCGGTGGCGCAGGCCGATGTCTGGATGGGGGCCGCCGACACGGTGGGCCTGGTGGCCAAGGACGATGTGCGGCTGCTGCTGCCGGTGATGACGGTGAACGGGCTGGATGCCGAAGTGGTTTATACCGGCCCCATCGAGGCGCCGGTGGCCGAAGGCCAGCGCCTGGCCGAACTGATCATCCGCCCCGAGGGGCTGCCCGAGACCCGCGTGCCGCTGTTTGCCGAAGCCGCCGTGGAGGCGGGCGGCTTTCTGGACCGGATCATGACGGTCAGCCAGGTGCTGCTGAAGCGGCTGCAGGACGGTCCCGCGGAGGAGGCCAGTTGACGAAAGGCCTGTTCCTGAGCTTCGAGGGGATCGACGGATCGGGGAAATCGACGCAGGCCCGGCGGCTGGCCGACGCGCTTGAAGCGCGCGGCCATGCCGTGGTTCTGACCCGCGAACCCGGCGGCAGCCCCGGGGCCGAGGAAATCCGCGCGCTTGTACTGCAGGGCGCGCCCGACCGCTGGTCGGCCGAGACCGAGCTTTTGCTTTTCACCGCTGCGCGCCGCGACCATCTGGAACGCACCATCCGCCCGGCACTGGCCGCCGGCCGCGTGGTGATCTGCGACCGCTTTGCCGACAGCACGCGGATGTATCAGGGCCTGTCGCGCGGCGACCTGCGCGGCAAGGTCGACGCATTGCACGATCTGATGATCGGGATCGAGCCGGACCTGACCCTGCTGATCGACATGGACCCGCGCGCCGCTCTGGCCCGCGCCAAGGCCCGCGCCACCGCCGAGGAACGGTTCGAGGATTTTGGCCTGGGCCTGCAGGAACGCATGCGGGCGGGTTTTCTGGCGCTGGCGCGGGAATTCGCGCCGCGCTTTGCCGTGATCGACGGCAACCGCGATGCGGCCTGCGTGGCGGCGGATGTGCTCGACGCCGTCGGGGCACGCCTGGCATGAGCGACGGTGCCTCTCCCGAACCCGACCGTCTGGACGGCGCGCCACACCCGCGCCAGACGCTGCACCTGTACGGGCAGGGCGCGGCCGAGGCAGAGTTTCTGACGGCCTTCACCAGCGGTCGGCTGCACCAGGGCTGGCTGATGACGGGGCCTCGGGGCGTGGGCAAGGCAACGCTGGCCTGGCGCATCGCGCGGTTTCTGCTGGCTACGCCCGAACCCGACGCCGGCGGGCTGTTCGGCGCGCCGCCGCCGCCCGCCAGCCTGGACATCTCGCCCGACCACCCGGTGGCGCACCGCGTCGCCGCGCTGTCGGAGCCGGGGCTGTTCCTGCTGCGCCGCGGCGCGGTGGGCCAGTCCGAGGGCGAGCGCGAAAAGGCCTGGGAAGACGGGCGCTTTTCCGCCGTTATCCGGGTGGACGAGGTGCGCAAGCTGGCCGGTTTTCTGCATCTCTCCGCCACCGATGGGGGGCGGCGCGTGGTGATCGTGGATGCGGCGGACGACATGAACACCCAGGCCGCCAACGCCATCCTCAAGCTGCTGGAAGAGCCGCCCGCGCGCACCACGCTGCTGCTGGTCTGCCACCAGCCCGCGCGCCTTCTGCCCACCATCCGGTCGCGCTGCAGGACATTGCGGCTGGGCCCGCTGGGGGCCGACGACATGCAGGCGGCGCTGGCGCAGGCCGGGGCAGAGGTCCCGCCGGGGGAGATCGCCGCAATCGCCGAACTGGCGGGCGGCAGCGTGGGCGCGGCGCTGCACCTGCTGCAGGCCGACGGTCTGGCGCTTTATGGCGAACTGCTGGGGCTGCTGGGCGGTCTGCCCGCGCTTGACCGGCCGCGGCTGCTGGCGCTGGCCGACAGTTGCGCGGCCCGCGGGCAGGAGGCCCGTCGCGACCTGACGCTGAGCCTGTGCGACACCCTTGCCGCCCGTCTGGCCCGCGCGGGCGTCACCGGGATGCCGCCCGACGTGGATATCGTGCCGGGCGAGGGCAGGGTGCTGGCCGCGCTTGCCCCCGATCTTGCGGCCGGGCGGCGCTGGGCCGAACGGGTACAGGAGGCCGGAGAGCGCGCCCGGCACGCCCGCGCGGTCAATATCGACACAGCACAGATGGTGACCGATCTGGTGCTGACCCTTGCGAGGGGCGCCCCCGTCTTGCGCTGAGATCAGTGCGTGACGGCGTAGGCGTCGGTAAACCCGGTGTCCTTGATCTTGCCCAGAAGGGTCGACAGCTCGCCCTTGGATTGCGCCGGTCCGACGACGACACGCCAGAACGTCTTGCCGTTGGAGTTGTGCTGCTTGACCGTCGGCACCATGCCCGCCTGCCGCATCGCGGTTGCGGTGTTCTTGGCGTTCTGCTCGACACTGAAAATGCCGATCTGAACAAAGGGCTTGGCCGGGCGGTTGGGCTTGGGCGCCGTCGCCGCGGGCTTGGGTGCCGGCGGCTCTGCCGCGGAAGGGGCCGGTTTCTTCGGGGCGGGGGCTGCAGCAGCGATGGCCTCGGCTGCGCCCGAGACCACCGGATCCAGCGCGCCTTCGCTCACCTCGGGGGCCGGCGGCACCGGCGCTTCGGCAAGCGCTTCGTCGGGTGCGGTCTGATCTTCGGGCGCGATCTCCACCTCTTCGCGCTTGAGTGCGACGACGTTGAGGTTCACCGGCTGGCCGGCCAGCATGCCCAGGGCCGCGGCGGCGTCCGACGACACCTGCAGGCGCGGGCCCGGCGACTGCCGCTCGCGCCGGAACAGCGCGCCGATGACGAACTTGCCGTTCTGTTCGTTGCGGATGATGACCCGCTCGGGGTCTTTCACGTCGGGATGTGCCACCCAGACGCCGCCCAGCGACGGCCGCCCGTCCCACAGCCCCGCTTCGGAGGTCTGGAAGATCTCGGGCGCCTCGATGTCGCGTTCGGTGGTGCGCGCCCCGCCGGTGGCGGCCCGGGCCACGACCTCGCCCTCTTGCGCCTTGGGCTGAAGAAAGGCGGGCATCTGCCCGTCGGCGCAGGCCGAAAGGGTCAGCGCCCCGGCCAGCAGCGCGGATACGCGCAAAGGTCCAGCGTTCCGGACGGACGGTCTGCTCATAGCGTGCCTCTTGCTCTTGTGTCCCCGACGTGTGGTCGCCGGATGATCTGCATTGCCTGCCTCGACCGGGGCGTTATCCCCCGTTTTGTGCACAGAGTAACCGTTTGCACGCGCCCTGAAAAGCCCGTTGCCACCGCAGCGGCGATTTTTCCCTCGGGCTGTCCTGTACGACGCGCAGGTGGTGCGGCACGGAGGTCTTCTAGAATCGCAAGACACCCGGTATGCCTGCCCTTCACGGAGGTTTGGCAGAGTGGTCGATTGCGGCGGTCTTGAAAACCGTTGGGCGTGAGAGCGTCCCCAGGGTTCGAATCCCTGAGCCTCCGCCACTATCACCATTGCGAACCCGTTCTGGCCGCCCGACCGAGGCGAAATTTCTCCTGTTTTCAAAGGGGTTTGCCGGAATGGTGCGAACCGGTGAGACGCGGGCGCGGAGCGATTTCCGTCTCTGAATGGCCTCTCGTCTCTGGTCGAGCGAACCGCGTTGATTTAGGTTCGGTCGAAAATTTCCTCGCTTTTCCAATGGCCTGACTCGCAACTCCGCCAAAACTGCGCGCCCTGTTTCCATCGCTATCGAGCGAAACAGAGACCGAACACGCAGGAGGCGTAGCCGATGGGTGCGCTGGCAGAACGGCGCGTAGCGGTGGCGGAGCAATCGGTGACGGGCTCAGCGAAGCCATTGATGACAAACACACATCGCGCCTCTAGCCTGGCGGCATGGCGAGTGGCCCTTGGACCGATGAAGAAAACGACCTGATCGTTGCGGATTATTTCGCGATGCTGGCCGACGACATCATTGGGCGCCGCTACAGCAAAGCCGAGCATCGCTGGGCCCTCTTGCCGCTCCTGAACGACCGGTCTGAGGGATCGGTGGAGTTCAAGCACCAGAACATCAGCGCGGTTCTCAAGGGCCTCGGCGAGGACTGGATCCCCGGCTACAAGCCCGCCTTCAATTTCCAGATGACACTGGTCGACGCGGTGGCGCGGTGGTTGGCGCTTCATCCGGACTGGCTCGGCCGGTTGCCCGGCATGCGTTCTGCGACCGGCCTGCGCGAGGCGGCGCAGGTCTGGGTTGGTCCTCCGCCCACGCTCTCCAACCAGCCTCCGCCGCAAGAGCTCGACCAGATGCTGCACATCGCTCGGAAGTTCGACGTGGCAGGCCGGGACGAGCGCAATCGCGCCCTCGGCCGTGCCGGCGAGGAACGTGTGCTTGCGCACGAGCATGCCACGCTGCAGGCCGCGGGACGGGATGACCTGGCGCGCAAGGTCCGCTGGGTCTCGGAGGAGGACGGCGACGGCGCGGGCTACGATATCGCCAGCTACGCGCCAGATGGCCGCCCGCGGCTGATCGAGGTGAAGACAACGAACGGCTGGGAACGAACGCCCTTCCACATCACGCGGAACGAGCTGGCCGTTGCCGAAGAACGGCGCGCGGAGTGGTGCCTGTTCCGGATGTGGAATTTCTCGCGCGAGCCGCGGGCGTTCGAGCTCTACCCGCCGCTCGATGCGCATGTCTCGCTGACGCCGACGTCGTTTCAGGCCAGCTTTCACTGACCGTCAGTCGAACACCCGCGCTGGCTGCTCGTCCCACGGAAGCGACGCGACAAAGCAAAGGTCGTAGAGGCTGATCGCGCAGGGTTCGCGGCGCACGATCAGCCGCTCGAGAACCTCGGGCGCCAGCCATGCGAGGCGCAGGAGGCGGCTGACATAGCGGTCGGAGAGGCCTTCCTCGGCGGCGAGATCCGCGATGGTGGTGGCCTCGCCGCGCTCCATCCTTTTCCGCCACGACCATGCACGGCCGATGGCGCGCAGCACGCGGGGATCCTGTCCCGGCGGCGGGTCCGACGTCTCGACGTTCTTCGGCGGCAGGATGCGCGGCCGGCCGCCGCGCTTGCGGACCGTGAGCGGGATGTGGACGCGGATCGTCTCGTTGGCGGGCATCAGGCGGCGTCCTCCCGCGCGGGCGTCATCAGGCTCGCTAGTGCGCCGAGCCCGTCATGGCGCAAGTCGATGTCGAGGCCGTCCTCTCCGACCGTCACGCGTGCCACGAGGAGCTGGATGACGCGGGCCTGCTCGGCCGGGATCAGTGCCTTCCAGAGATCGTCGAACTGCGCGAGCGCCGCGGTCACGGTGCCCTCGTCAAGGTCGGGCCGCTCCTTCTTCAGCGCGCGGGCGGTGCGCGCGATGATCTCCGGCGTGCACAGCAGCCGCCGGATCTCGCCGATGACCGCTTCCTCCACCATGGCCGCGGGGAGCCGCTGGGGCCCGCGCAGCTCGGCCGTCGGCCGTTTCTGAATCACGTCCATCGAGACGTAGTAGCAGTACCGCCTGTTGCCCTTCTTCGTATGGTGCGGGGTCATTGCGGCGCCGGTCTCGGTGAATATCAATCCGCGCAGCAGCGCCGGCTCGGTGCTCCGGGTGCGCCCGGCGCGCTGGTTGCGGTTGCCGGACAGCACGGCATGGGCGGCGTCCCACAGATCGGCATCGACGATTGGCTCGTGCATGCCGGGGTAGGTCTCGTCCCTGTGGGTGATCTCACCGCGGTAGATTCGGTTGTGCAGCAGCTTGTAGAGCGCGCCGCGGTCGATGGGCCGGCCCCGCTTGGAGCGGATTCCGCGGGCGTTCAGCTCCCGGATCACGGCGGCGGTGGAATCGGACTGCGCGAAGAGCTCGAACATGGTCCGGACCTGCGCCGCCTCGGCCTCGTTCACGATCAGCTTGCGGTCGACCACGTCGTAGCCGAGCGGCACGTAGCCGCCCATCCACATGCCCTTCTTCTTCGAGGCGGCGACCTTGTCGCGGATCCGTTCGCCGATGACCTCGCGCTCGAACTGGGCGAAGCTGAGAAGGATGTTCAGCGTCAGCCGCCCCATCGATGTGGTGGTGTTGAAGGACTGCGTGACGGACACGAAGGTGACGCCGTGGCGGTCGAAGATCTCGACCAGCTTGGAGAAATCCATCAGCGCGCGGCTGAGGCGGTCGATCTTGTAGACCACGACCACGTCGATCAGCCCGTCCTCGACATCGGCAATCAGCTGCTTCAGCGCGGGGCGGTCCAGCGTGCCGCCGGAGAATCCGCCGTCGTCATACCGCTCGCGCAGGCAAGCCCAGCCCTCGGCGCGCTGGCTGGCGATGTAGGCCTCGCAGGCCTCCCGCTGCGCGTCGAGGCTGTTGAACTCCATGTCGAGCCCTTCCTCGCTCGACTTGCGGGTGTAGATGGCGCAGCGCAGGCGGCGCGCCGGTTCGGGCTGGGCTTTTCTGGTCATCGCGCGCCTCCGGTCTGGTCGAGTCCGAAGAACCGCCAGCCGTTCCAGTGCGCGCCCGTGATCGCGCGGACGGCGGCCGAGAGCGACTTGAAGCGCCGGCCCTGCCATTCGAAGCCATCCGTCAGAACGGTGACCATGTGCTCCTCGCCGCCCCACTCGCGGACCAGCTTCGTGCCCGGCGCCGGCTTGCGCGGGTCCGCCACCATGCCGCCTAGCTTGCCGTTCATGACCTCGTCGGCGAGAGCATCGAGCGTGCGCAGCGTCTCACGGCGCAGCCCGCCATGGGCGAGTTCCTGAATGCGGTAGCCGAGCCGAAGCTCGAGGTTGCCGCGGCTGGCGTTCGGCGCACGCTCCCCGAAGATGGCCTGCCACTTCTCCTGCAGTTCGGGCACCGTCATCGCCTTCAGCGCCGCCAGTTCGGCGAGGACGTCGATCCCCGCCGCCGGAAGCGCGGGCGAGGCCTTCGCGCCTGATTTCCTTAGGTTTTTCCTCATGTGTCGTCTCCAACTCGGTTGCGAACCTGTCTCCGACGACGGCGTCTGAGGGTGAGAATGTCCAGCGAACTGTCTCCGTCGAGCGGAGAATTCTCGTTCATTTCCGGTGGGTTGGTGCGCGCGATGGCGCCAGCAAGGATGGCTGTCAGTTCTGCCAGCCGCTCATCGGTGGTGAGCGTCTCGGCAGACGGCGCGAAGGCGATGTCGTCTTGCATGGGGAGCGAACCTCCTGAGGCGGTTTGCTCCGTGTTCGCCGGTCGAGGCGAGGTAATTCAAGAAAAAACAAAAGGTTGTCGTAGTTGGGCGTAATCTGTAGAAGTCGAGAGTGCACGTTGCCGTGGGCAATGCCGCTGTCGACAGCATCTTGCCGCGACCGCCGTACCTAGGTTTACGTCGTGATTGCCCCAGACGCGGCCATCTTCATGGCTTGGCGTCTCACCGGGCAAAGCGCTCAGCCTACACTGTTTGGGAACCCATCGCCGGATATCATTGGTGACGGCGCCAGCCATACCATATATGGTGGTGTATGCTGGAGCACTGTGCCAAGGTGCCGCCAGTTTGACGACCGAGGAAAAATGAAAGTCCGCTTCGAAAACTCACCGATCAACGAACTAGTAATTGCGACTTACTTCAATCCGCCGCTCTTCGCGCTTCGGAGTGAGCACGTTGGGCTTTTTTGGTCTCGGGTCCGCGATGAGTTCCCAAGCGTAGAGCAACAAGCACCGGTTGGAGGCGCAGAGGCTTTTGAGCAACTGGGTGGTGAATTTTTCCCGATGCCTCGGTTCTGGTTTGTTGCTGATGACAAGGTCAACTTGATTCAGCTCCAAAAGAATGCCTTCATGCTAAACTGGCGCCGGAGAGACGCGGATTATCCGCACTTCGATGAAAACCTTAAACCTGCTTTCGACAGATATTTCGCACTGTTTGAAGATTTTGCGCGCAAAGATGTCGGTGTAGATCAAATCAATATCGACCTATGTGAGTTAACCTATATTAATACAATCGAGTCTTGTGAGTATTGGCAGGGGCCGCAGGATACGGCCAGGGTCATCCCGTCTTTTGCGATCCCAGATGTGGGGATAGAAGGCATTGCTACCCCAGCATTCAATTGCACGTATGTTCATGCCCGGTCCGAAGATCTTCAACTGCGGGTCAGCATTCGCAATGGTGAGGCTACGGCTAAACCGAAGACGCCAGTTCTTATTCTAGAAATTAAGGCGATGGGAAGGCTTGGGCATGCCGGGAAGTCAGATGCCGATGCTTGGTTCGTGAGAGCACACGATGCCATTATTGACTGCTTCGTCCATATGACAAGCAAGGAAATACAAGACAGATACTGGAAACCACTCGGGGAGGTCTCATGATTGCTGCAGTGGATTTGGAGAGCATTACGCTCGATCCGGGGTATCAACCGCCTGCGATAATGTCTGAAATGGACAGTGCTTCGGCCTTCGACATCGACGTGCCGGTTAGAGTGCGGCGCAGGCCTCACTACCGCACACCGATTGCGGACCACGAAAGTCAAGCGGTTACGCTGACGGACTTTCTCGTACAACTACCCGATCCGGGGGCCGCTCTGGCCCGTGAGTTGGGTGAGAAGGCCAAGCGGGCGCATGCGGACCTCCAAGCATATCAAACAAGGATTGAGGCGTTGCGAGCGGAAGCTGCTCAAGATGGTTATGATATAAGTAGCGCCTCTGAGCGCGATTTCTGGCGCTTTATTCGCTTCGAGCCTTTTATTCGCAAGGGCAACCTAGTGTTGTTGGATAATGGCAATCTGCGTGCGGTTTGGAAGGACAAGGGCGGTACGCATGTTGGCGTTCAATTCTTGGGTGATCAGACTGTGCAATACGTGATCTTTAAACGTCGGGGTGCCGCTGGTGCCATCTCCCGTGTTGCAGGACGCGACAGCATCGAAGGCGTTATGCGACAAATCGCGGCGTTCGACCTTCGGTCTCTGATTTATGCATGAGGGGCGATGATCTCCCTGCGACGGATCACATTGTCCGCTACGTAAAGCCCAGCATGATTGAAGAAGACGGCGCCCCGAACGGTTCGGAGTTCCGACTTAGACCAAACCGTCCGGACGAGACCGGACTTTCGGTCAACTGGCTGGAGGCGTTCGTTGGCGACAAATCGGACCAGATTGCCGAAGTTCGACGGCTGTATCGACTTACGGTCCGAAAGACTGGTCGTTTCGCCGAGTTAAACATTGGCAGTGTCCAAACCAGGCTGGCAGAGGAACTGGAAACTCTGCGAATAGTACATGATCCACTTGATGCAGAGGACGACTTCGATGCTGATCCTTCGCATGCGGAGATTACTGGCCTCCCACCTGGAGATTCGCCCGAGGCCGACATGATTGGCGACATAATTGCCGAATGCGTATTGGACATGCATCCAGCCACAGATGACGGTTGATCGTCGAAAGAAGCAGGCTGTGGAAGTCCTCAATGCCGCGTCGCCTCTCGCATTTTTCCATCTGTCTCCAGTCGCAGCGCCGCCCGCCACAGCGGCGTCTTCATGAACACTGCGTCTTCGGACCGATGGCTAGCGATCCCGCGCTCTTGCTGCAGCATGCCCGCCCACCAGAGCGGACGCAGCACTTGGATATATAGCTGGCCCATCACTTCGTCGTACCGCGGGAGCGACCCAGTCTCGGGCTCTCCAAAGAGCACGCGACGGAGGTGGGTGCCGGTGGCGCCGTCCTCGGTCTCGATGTTCAGCACGTTCAGGAAAACGTCCCAGTTGCCGAGGATCGGCGCGTCGTCGAAACGCGACATGCCGGCGTGGTTTATTCGGAACAAGAAGAACGGTACGACCGTGCCGAAGATCCGACCGGGATGGCCCGCCAGCGCCTCGCCTGCCTTGGTCAGACGGAACTCGCCCTTATAGTGGCGCCCAAGCTTCATCGCGATCATCAGGTCATGCAGAACCATGAGCGGGGCGAAGTCGGGTTCGTTCAACACCTTGTTGACGGCGAAGAGGTCCGTCTCAGTGTGACCGGGCCAGTCAAACTCGGCCGCGGCCCAGTGCACGAATACGCGCTTGAAGGCCTTGGAGGGCGTCAGGGGAATCCCGCCGTTCTCGCCGATCCACGCGAAGGTCTTCTCCACCCCGCGCACCATCGGCGAGAACGCCAGCGCCGGATCGGCATCGTCTACCTCGCGGAACGCAATCACCTCAGATCTCCCTTGCGAACCAACGGATGCGGCCGACGATGTGGATCTCGTCGGCGGTTCGCTCGTAGGGGCTGTAGAAGCCGTTGTCCGAGATGACGCGCACGGCGGGTGGGTCGCTGTTCGGGATGTGCTCGAGCCGCTTGGCCACCAACCCCATGCCGTCGTCCAGCACGAATATCCCAGGCGGGTTCGGTGCGCGGCGCGCCATGTCGACAAGCACTGTGTCGCCGTCGAGCAGCGTGGGCGCCATGCTGTCGCCCTCGACATGCATGATCCGCAGCTGTGAGGGGCTGGCCTTGAGGCTGTGGCGGATCCAGGACCGGCGGAAGTGGTAGGCGCGACCGGCGGGATCCTCATGCTCCTGGACCACGGCGCCGCCGCCCATTGAGGGGCGCGGGCTGGCATGCGCGATCGAGACGAAGGCCTCGTCCGGGTTCTCGATGAAAGGCGGCGTTCCTTCCACATCTCCAATCCCATGGATCAGCCAGTCACGGTCGACCTTCAGCACGCGGGCGACCTCTGCAAGCCGGTCGATGCCGGGACGGGATGATCGTCCCCGCAGGATGTCGTAGACGAAGGAGCGGTTCACCCCGGCCATCTCGGCGACATGGGCGGGGCTGAGGCCGAGCTGGTTGGCCCGGGCCCTGAGACGGTCGGCAAGCGTGTGATGCTCGTTCATGTTTCCCCACCCATCTGTGGATGAAATAGGATAAAATCGGATTGATCGGCGGTCGTCAAGCGAATAAGAACAGAAGGTAAACATCAGGCATGGGAATCGGAGGGGCGCGTGCACATCGACAAGCTGTATTTCACGCTCCCCGAGGTGCTCGAGCGCTGGCGGATCTCCGAGACGGATCTCGTCTATCTCGCCGAGAACGACAAGCTCCGGCTGTCGGTGCGCGTCTTCGGCGAGCCGGTCGAGTTCGGCGACTACGAAGAGGGCCAGGACGGCGAGCGGTTCCGCGTACCGTGGGAACAGAAGCCGTTCAGCGGGCTGCTCGATCTGCACGCCTGCGACGTCTTCCAGCTGTTCCGCTGCGGCGAGCTCCATGTCAGCGAGTTTCGCACGCCACGCGCGGACTACGCGTCGCTCTATGGCGATGCCAAACCGGTCTTCGTGATGATCGGAGATCTGCTGCTAAGGCGCGAGGAACGCGATCGTTTCGAGCTCCAGTCCGGATTCTCCTCCGGCGGCTCGGCGATGGAGGAGAGCACCTTCATCGCCTCGGCCGATTACCAGGAGGTGCGCTGCAGCGGCTACCGCTTCCGCCTCGGTCCGATCCAGGCGCAGGTCGTCCGCGCCCTGCACGAGGCCGCGCAGCGGGGCGAGCCCTGGCAGAGCGGCAAGGCCATCCTATCCTCTGCCGGCTCGAAGAGCCTGCGCATGGCCGATGTCTTCAAATCGCAGAAGGACTGGCGGCAGCTGATCCGTTCCGACCGCCGCGGCGGTTACCGTCTGAACATCGACTGACTCGCTTCCCGTCCCCAATGCGGGGCCTCGGGTAGCTCGCGGTGTGGGATCGGCTGGGGGATGGAGGGGGATGACGATCCCCCACCAAGCTGCCGAAGCCTGTCCTGCAAGGCCATATCCATCCCCCTCCGCATCCCCCTACGATCCTGACGACATCCCATAGCGGGATTTCGCAATCTCTCTCCGAAGCACACGCAAACGGAGAGAGCGGATGCAGCAGAAGCATTGCCTGAACCAGAAGGAACTCGCCCGGCGCTGGACGATCTCGCATCGCACGCTGGAGCGCTGGCGGTGGGCGGGTGAAGGCCCGGCCTACATGAAGATCGGTGGACGGGTGGTCTACCGGCTCGAAGACATCGTCGCCTTCGAACGCGACCAGCTCCAGCACACCATGGACACGCAGCCGCGCGCGGGAGCGGCTTGATGGGACGCCTGTCGCCCATCGCCGAGGCCGATGTCGTGCCGTTGCACGGCGCGGACGGGCCGACACTCGACGAGGTCGGGCTTGCCGCCTGGATCGCGCAGGCCGAGCCCGGCGAAGCGCTGGTCTATCACCGCGGCTTCCTCGCCGTCGATGCCACGTCGGTCATCTCGAAGCTGCCGGCGGATCGCCAACGTACGCTGCAACTGGTGGCAGCCGCCGCACGGCGCGCGGCCGAGCAGAACCTCGTCCATCTCGTGCAGTCCCGGCTCGGCCCCGACGCCTTCGCCTACATCGCCGTCGCTCGCCCGAAGCCCGGCCCGCCCGGTGCGGCGCTCTCGATGCGCCTGCTCGAGGCCGCCTGATCCCCATTCCCCATCCCGGAGACGCCAATGCCCTATCCCGAAAACACACCCACGCCCGATGACCTGCCGGGCCTCAGCCCGCAGGAGATCGCCGGGCTGCCCGTCGATCTGCTGGCCATCCTCCAACGCGAGATCGACGAACGCCTGAAACGCGACAAGGTCGCGAAGAGCCGGCTCGATGCCGCGATGACCGTCCGCTACGCCGCCCGCGCCGCCGAGGAGCGGCAGGCGCAGGCCAAGGATACCGGCACCGTCCGGTTCGACGACGGCGATTTCACCGTGGTCGCGGAACTTCCGAAGCGCGTCGAGTGGGACCAGTCCAAGCTGGCCGCCATGGTGGAGCGGATCCGCGCCGCCGGGGACGATCCGGCCGAGTATGTCGACATCGCCTTCAAGGTGCCCGAGCGCAAATACGCGGCCTGGCCCGATGCGATCCGCCAGGGCTTCGAGCCCGCGCGGACCGTGAAGATCGGCGCGTTGAAGGTCGAGATCCGGCCGCAGGGAGGCGATGCATGAGCCTTCCGATCATCACCGCCGACGAGCGGCTGGCGGAGGTGCGCGGCGTGAAGGCCGCCATCTTCGGACCGCCGGGCATCGGCAAGACCACGCTCCTGCGCACGCTCAATTCGACCACCTCGCTGTTCTTCGACCTCGAGGCCGGGGATCTCGCCATCGAGGGGCTGGCGATCGACACGATCCGCCCCCGCACCTGGCGGGAATGCCGCGACTTCGCGGTGTTCATCGGCGGCCCGAATCCGGCGCTGCGCAAGGACCAGCCCTACAGCGAGGACCACTACCAGGCGATCTGCAAGAAGTACGGCGATCCGAAGGTGCTGGAGAAGTACGACACGGTCTTCATCGATTCGATCACCGTGGCGGGGCGGCTCTGCTTCCAGTGGTGCAAGGGCCAGCCGGAGGCGCATTCGGACAAGACCGGCAAGCCGGACGTCCGTGGGGCCTACGGGCTGCACGGGCGCGAGATGATCGCCTGGCTCACGCATCTGCAGCACACGCGGGCGAAGAACGTGATCTTCGTCGGGATCCTCGACGAGAAGTTCGACGACTTCAATCGCAAGGTCTTCGTCCCGCAGATCGACGGATCGAAGACCGGGCTCGAGCTGCCCGGCATCGTCGACGAGGTGCTGACGCTCACCTCGCTGCCCGACGACAAGGGCGTGCAGCAGCGCGTCTTCGTCTGCCACACGCAGAACCGCTGGGGCTATCCGGCCAAGGACCGCTCCGGCCGTCTCGATCTGCTCGAGCCGCCGCATCTGGGCCAGCTCATCGAGAAGATCCGCCAGCCGCTTCCGATCGATGCACGTCCGCTCGTCACCGACGCGCCGCGCATCCCGGCGCCCGCTGCGACCCCTCAATCCGATCCCACCAACTGAAAGGACCCCATGCCATGACCGGTCTCTGGAACGATTTCAACGACGCGCAGTCCAACACGAACCTCATCCCCAAGGGGACACTCGCCAAGGTGCGCCTGACGATCCGCCCCGGCGGCTTCGACGACCCCTCGCAGGGCTGGACCGGGGGCTATGCCACCCGCGGCTCCACCGGTGCCGTGTACCTCAACGGCGAGTTCACGGTGCTCGAGGGCCCCTATGCCCGGCGCAAGATCTTCACGCTGATCGGGCTGCACAGCCCCAAGGGCCCGGACTGGGCCAACATGGGCCGCAGTCTCGTCCGCGGCATGCTCAACTCGGCGCGCGGGATCTCGGACAAGGACACCTCGCCCGAGGCGCAGGCCGCACGTCGGATCAACGGCTTCGCCGACCTCGACGGGCTCGAGTTCGTCGCGCGCATCGACATCGGCTCCGATGCCATGGGCGAGGACAAGAACGAGATCCGTGCCGCGGTCACGCCCGACCATCGCGACTATGCGCAGGTCATGGGCACGGCCGACCACGGCTACCAGCCGCCAGCACAGCCTGCGCCTCAGCCGGCGGCGGCACCGCAGGCCAACACTCCGGTGGCGCCGGGCCGTCCGGCCTGGGCGCAGTGAGGGGCGTCCGATGCGGCTTCGTCCCCGCCAGAAAGTCTTCGTGGAGCGCAGTCTCGCTGCGCTCTCGAAGCACGGCAACACGCTCGGCGTCGCGCCCACGGGTGCGGGCAAGACGATCATGCTGTCCGCGGTCACCGGGAATCTGGTGGAGGAGACGGAGGCAAAGGCCTGCGTTCTCGCCCATCGCGACGAGCTGACCAGCCAGAACCGTGCGAAGTTCGGCCGGGTCAACCCGGAGGTGACCACATCCGTGGTGGATGCCGGCTCGAAGTCATGGGCCGGCCAGGTCACCTTCGCCATGGCGCCGACGCTGTCGCGGTCCGCCAGCCTGAAGGCGATGCCGCGGCTCGATCTTCTGGTGATCGACGAGGCGCATCACGCGGTGGCCGAAAGCTATCGTAGGATCATCGACCGCGTGCGCGAGGCCAATCCCGACGCGCGCATCTTCGGCGTCACGGCGACGCCCAATCGCGGTGACCGGAAGGGCCTGCGCGAGGTCTTCGACAATGTCGGCGACCAGGTCACGCTGGCCGAACTGATCACCTCGGGCCACCTCGTGCCGCCGCGCACCTTCGTGATCGATGTGGGCGTGCAGGAGCAGCTGCGCGCTGTCCGAAAGACCGCGTCGGACTATGACATGGGCGCGGTTGCGGAGATCATGAACCGCGCACCGATCACGGACGAGGTCATCCGGCACTGGCGCGAAAAGGCCGGCGACCGGCAGACCGTTGTCTTCTGCTCGACGGTCGCCCACGCGGAAAACGTCGCCGAGGCATTCAACAGCAACGGGATCCCCGCCGGCGTCATCCACGGCGATCTCGGCTCCGAGACGCGCCGCCAGATCCTCGCAGCCTACGCTGCTGGCGAAATCCAGGTCGTCGTCAACGTGGCGGTGCTGACCGAGGGCTGGGACCACCCGCCCACCTCCTGCGTGGTGCTGCTGCGGCCGAGCTCCTGCAAGTCCACCATGATCCAGATGGTCGGGCGCGGTTTGCGCACGGTCGATCCCGCCGAGCATCCGGGCATCGTCAAGACCGACTGCATCGTGCTAGATTTCGGGATCTCGAGCCTGACCCACGGCACGCTGGAGCAGGACGTCGATCTCGACGGCCGCGATCCCACGCCATGCGACGCGCCGACGAAGACCTGCCCGGAATGCGAGGCGACGGTCCCGCTCGCAGCCCGCCAATGCCCGATCTGCGGATACGAGTTCCTGAGCGACGGGGCGCCGCCGCTCGAAAGCGTGGTCCTGACCGAGATCGACCTCCTCAAGCGCTCCAGCTTCGCCTGGGAGGATCTATTCGACGACGACTCCGCGCTCATGGCGAGCGGGTTCAATGCCTGGGGCGGCGTGTTCTTCCTCGACGGGCGCTGGCATGCCGTAGGCGGCGGAAAGAGCGAGCGCACGCGCCTTCTCGGGGTCGGCGAGCGCACCGTCTGTCTGGCGCAGGCCGACGACTGGTTGAACGAACACGAGACCGACGAGAGTGCCTTCAAGTCCCGGCGCTGGCTGACGCAGACGCCGACCGAGAAGCAGCTGCAATACCTCTCGCCCGAGCAGCGGCAGGATTACGGGCTCACACGCTACCGCGCCTCGGCGCTGATCACCTTCCAGTTCAACCGGCGCGACATTCGCCGGCTCGTCATGTCGGCCGCACCCGATCGGAGGGCAGCGTGAATCATGTCGCGCAAATCCCATCCCCGTCCGCAGAGGCTCCGGATCGACCGGGCCGTGATCGCCGCTGGCATCCGCGACCGGTGCTCTGCGCCGTCTGCACGGCGCGCACCCGCGGCTTCGGCTGGTTCGATCCCCACCGGCCGCGCCCAACCCGCACCCGCCGCTGGTTCTGTTCCATGGGCTGCCAGGCGGCCTTCACCCGCAAAGCAAAGAGAGGACTGAGCATGGTCGATTTCACCGAAGAGGAAACCCAGGCGCTGCCCGGCGTGATGCGCGCACTCGCCCCGGAGATGGAGCGCATCGGCTGGGACCGGCAGTTGGGCCAGCTGACCCAGAACGACATGCACCGGCTGATCGTCACCACCATCGAGGCGTTCCGCGCCGAGATGGCGGAGATCGCCGCGGAGTCGGAGATCCCGTTCTGATGCTCGACTACAACCATCGCCCTGGCATCGCGGAGCGCATCAATGCCGCCGTGGATGCCGCGCTCGAGGCCGAACGGGCAGCAACACCCGCGCGGGATTACCTCGGCGCGTCCCGGCTCGGTCATGCCTGCGAGCGCGCGCTGCAGTTCGAGTTCGCGGGCGCGCCGAAGGACGAGGGCCAGGACTACTCCGGCCGATCGCTGCGGATCTTCGCGATCGGGCATGAGCTCGAGGATCTCGCCATCCGCTGGCTGCGGACGGCGGGGCTCGATCTGGTCACCCAGAAACGTGACGGCGGCCAGTTCGGCTTCTCTGTCGCGGGCGGACGGATTCGTGGCCATGTCGACGGAATCGTCGTCGAGGCCCCCGTGGCGCTGGGGCTGCGCGCCCCGGCGCTCTGGGAATGCAAGACGATGAACGCGAAGAACTGGCGCGAGACGGTGGCCAAGGGCGTGACCGCCGCGAAGCCTGTCTATGCCGCGCAGATCGCGCTGTACCAGGCCTACATGGAAGTGACAGTGCCGGGCATCAGCGCGAACCCCGCGCTCTTCACCGCGATCAACAAGGACACGGCCGAGCTGCACCACGAGCTCGTTCCCTTCGACGCCGACCTCGCTCAGCGCATGTCGGACCGCGGGGTGCGGATCCTGCAGGCGACCGACGCGGGGGAGCTGCTCCCGCGCATCGCCGCCCACCGCGACTTCTTCGAATGCCGGTTCTGCCCGTGGGCCGAGCGCTGCTGGGGATTGCCGGCATGAGCGACGACAACATCATCCATTTCAATCCCTGGCGGGATTTCAACGACGCGGCGCCCCTGGACGATCCCTTCGCGGTCGAACCGGACGCGGGTCAGATCGCTCGCTTCGTCGATGTCGTCTTCGGCTATTCCGAGGGCTTGATCCCGGTCCGCGGCTTTGTCGACAAGGGTCAGGGCAAGGACGGTCGGCCGCACAACATCTGGATCGAGGCGGACGCGACGGTGACCGAAAAGCTCGCCACCTTTGCGAGCTGGGCGGCACGCGAGGGCGCGGCGGTCTACGTCATCCCCGGCACAGTCGCGGAAACGGGCCAGGCTCGGGCTGCGGATGTCCTGCAGATGCAAAGCCTCGTGGTCGATCTCGACTCGGGCGACATCCCGGCGAAGCTCGATCACCTTCTCCACCATCTCGGGAGACCGACCCTGATAGTCGAGAGTGGTGGCCGCACGCCGGAGGGGGCTACCAAGCTCCATGTCTGGTGGAAACTGACCGAGCCCGCCGAAGGCGCCGATCTGGACCGGCTCTGCCAGCTCCGCGGCGAGATCGCGCTGAAGGTCGGCGGCGACACGCATTTCCGTTCGCCCCACCAGCCGATCCGCGTGCCGGGGACAGTCTATCACAAGGGCGGGCTCACCCGGCTCGTGCAGATCCGCGAAGCGACCGAGCTCGAGGTCGATCTCGCGGAGATGGCCGAGCGCGTCGCCGACATGCCACCCATGCCTGGCGTCGGCATGGCATCGGCCGAGCCCCGCGAGAAACCCGCCATCGGCGATGTGCTTATGACCCCGGTGCACCAGGGCGGCACGGACGACTGGTCACGCTTCGAGGGCGCCTCGGCCGCCATCGGCTATTTCCTGCGGCTGGTCCACGAGGGCCGGCTGTCGATGGACGAGGGCTGGACGGCGATCTGCGGCTACAACGCCGCGATGCTCCGCCCCGCCTGGCCGCTCGACCGGCTGAAGCGCGAGACGAACCGCCTGTGGGAGCTGCACATCAAAAGGCACGGGCCGCCGCTGATCCGCCTCGACAGCGCGGCGCCCACGCAGATGGACCTACCGACATTCAGCCTCGGCGCACTGCTCGACGACACGAGCCCCATGCCGGACGACATCATCGGTCCCCGCGTGCTGACCCCAGGCGGGCTCCTCGTGCTGGGCGGCGCGCCCAAGGTCGGCAAGAGCGACCTGCTGATCGCACTGCTCGTGCACATGGCGGCGGGCGTGCCCTTCCTCGGCTTCACCCCGCCGCGGCCGCTCCGGGTCTTCTATCTCCAGGCCGAAATCCAGTACCACTACCTGCGCGAACGCATGCAGCAGATCGGCCTGCCGCCCGAGCTGATCGCGGCCGCGCGCGACAACCTGATCGTCACGCCGAAGCTGCGCATGCTGCTGGATGCCGAGGGCAGCGCCCGCGTGGCCGAGGCTATCAGGGCCGCGTTCCCCGACGAACCGCTCGACATCCTCTGCATCGACCCGATCCGCAATCTCTTCGATGGCGGGCCCGATGGCGGCGGCGAGAACGACAACGCCGCAATGATGTTCTTCCTGAAGGACCGGGTCGAGGTGCTGCGCGACCACGTCAATCCCGACTGCGGCGTGATCCTCGTCCATCACACCAAGAAGCTCTCGAAGCACCAGGTGAAGGAAGATCCGTTCCTCGCGCTCTCCGGCGCCAGTGCGCTCCGCGGCTTCTATACCACAGGCCTGATCCTGCACCGGCCGGAAGAGGACTCGACCCAAAGGCGGTTGGAAATTGAGCTCCGAAACGGCCCCGCGCTGCCGGCGAAGCTCGTCGATAAGCTGGATGGCGAATGGGTCGAGATCAATCCGATGAACGAGAGGCTGGTTCGTGCGGAGGTCGGCGCCAAATACGACGCCGAGCGTGATCGCAAGCGGGACGTGATCCTTTCCCTCCTCCTCGACGAGGCGGCCGAGGGGCGCCTCTACACCGTCAATCAGTTCGCTGAAGCCTTCGAGAACAAGGCTGGTCTGGGCGGCAAGGACTCGATCCGCGACCGGATCGCCGTGCAGGCCACCAAGGGCGCCATCAAGTTCATCCGCGACGGCGCGCCCTACGGCCTCGGGCCGTCACGTTCGCGCTTCGGGTACCTCTGCGTCGAGGGGATGGTCATGCCCACGGGCCGCGAAAATGTCGATCCGGCGACCGGTGAGGTCACAGCCGCCAGCGTCGCTGTGCTGCCCACCCATTACAAATCGCCACAGACCGGGGCGCTCCTTGAGGTCGAGAACCCGAATGTCTGGGTCTATCCAGAGGGGGATCGGCCATGATCGCCCCCACTGATCGCTCCGCTCAGAATTGCGCAGGGGCCAGTTTGAACCAGATGCGGGGCCTTTTCGAAACTGCTCCGCCATCCGTTCGCGGACTCCCGCAAACGTCCGCTGTGGCCAGTTTCGGCCCGCTTCCGAAACTGCCCCTGCAGAATTGCGCTCGGGCCGCAAAGGCTACGCGGCAACCAGTTTCGGGCGAGCCAACCGCAAGCACCCTCCCGAAACTGGAATTTCCATTCTTTGTCAGGGTGTTGACTGAGTGTTCCAGTTTCGGGGGTGAAACCACCCCCTACGGGGGTGGGGGAGAACGCCGCAGGCGGGTTCTCCCACGCCCACCCCCAGGGGTTTCGCGCGCGTGGCCCGTCCTCGCCCGAACCACCCGATCCGACGACGGCGGCCCCGTACCGCCAAGCACCAGGCCGCCGTCGTCTTCCACCCGAGCAGCCAACCAGAAGAGGAGACCACCCATGGCTGACCTGACTCTCGCCACCAGCGCACGTGAGGCAATCCCCGATCTGCCTGTGGCGCACCGCGCCGATCGCACCTTGCTTGCGCTCGATCTCGGCACCACCACGGGATGGGCCCTGCATGGGGCCGACGGGCTGATCACCTCCGGCACAGTGTCCTTCCGTCCCGGTCGCTTCGATGGCGGCGGCATGCGCTACCTGCGCTTCACCAACTGGCTGGGTGAGCTGGATCGGCTCTCCGGGCCAATCGCCGCGATCTGGTTCGAGGAGGTCCGCCGGCACGCCGGCACGGACGCCGCGCATGTCTATGGCGGGCTCATGGCCACGCTGACCTCGTGGGCAGAGCTGCGCGGCGTGCCCTACGAGGGCGTCCCCGTCGGCACGATCAAGCGCTTCGCCACCGGCAAGGGCAACGCCAACAAGGACGCCATGATCGCGGCTGCCCGTGCCCGTGGCTTCAGCCCGGCCGACGACAACGAGGCCGATGCCATCGCGATCCTGTTCTGGGCGCTGGAGACCAAGGGAGGCGTCCAATGAGTTGGCATCCCAAGGGCTATGGCGGCCATCGCCGCGACCCCGAACAGGTCAAGCGCGAGGGCTGGAAGGAGCAAGGTGTGTTCGCAGTTTCGCTTGACGACCAGAGACTTACTTGGCCTGAGCGGGAACTGGTACGGCAACTCGGCGAGCGTCTCTACGGCGCGCGCCCCTCGGAACAGGAGGTGCAGCGATGACGGACTGGACCCCGGCAATGGTCGAGGAGCGGCTCGCCGTGGCCGCTCTCGTGCTGAAGCGCATGCCCGAGCCTAGGCGACAGGGATACTTCAGCACGTGGCCCGAGATCGTCCACAGCTTCGGCGACAAGGTCGGCCAGGAACCTAAGCCGATGCGCGTGCTGCCGTCCCCACAGGACATAAGCCGGATGGAGGAGACCCTGACCTGGACGGCCTGCCTCGAACCTCTCGACGGCAAGATTGTCTGGATGAAGGCGCATGGCGAGCGCTGGAAGGAGATCTGCTGGGCGGTCGGTCTGCGGCGCTCCGCGGCGCATCAGCACTGGCAATACGGACTTTCGGTGATCGCGCTGACGCTCAACAGGCGGTCGTTCAATCGCAGTCTGTCGAAGCGCAAGGTGATTGCGCTGGCCGCTGGCGGGTAAGCCTTTGGGCACAATAGGAAAGTGTCCGCCGGACAGTTTTCGCTAAGACAAAAATGGCTCTCCCGGGTTAGAAAACGGATACACTCGGGAGAGGCGCGCGCGGGACGGACTCGAGCGAAAACATCCTTTCGTTGGCGAACCCGTTACGAAAGGAAAGGCGCTTATCCCTTCCTTGTGGGCCGCTTTCCGACACCGCCGCCCAAGTCCGCGGTTCCTTCCTGGCGACTATGTATGCTGGCGGGCTTGGCGCGGGATTTCGCCAGCGTCAGGGCCGGATTTTTGGGAAGCCACCCGAAAGCCGGAGCCACCCGCCACCCGCTCGAACCCCAATGAACGCTGGCCTCTGGGCCGGATACCCCGGACACCGCCGGACCCCGCGTGGAGTCCGGCGTGGCATCCGGAATCCGGAGTCCGGCCGGCATCCACCTCATCGACGGAAACCACCCGACCATGACGCTGAGCTTCGCCCCCGAGCGGATCGAGATGTGGCCGCTGGCCAAGCTCCAGCCCTATGCGAAGAACGCGAAGGTGCACGGCGCGGACCAGGTCGCGAAGATCGCCGCCAGCATGGCCGAGTTCGGCTGGACCGTGCCCTGCCTCGTCGGCGAGGACGGCGAGCTGATCGCGGGCCACGGGCGCGTGCTGGCTGCGGCGCAGCTCGGGCTGACCGAGGCGCCGGTGATCGTGCTAGGCCATCTGACCGAGGCGCAGCGCCGGGCCTACCGCATCGCGGATAACAAGCTCACGGAACTCGGCAGCTGGGACGAGGCGCTGCTCTCGGCGGAGCTGCAGGACCTGCTGGCCGACGACTACGACCTGTCGCTGGTCGGCTTTTCCGACGGCGAACTCGACAAGCTGCTGGCTTTCGATCCGGACGGGGGCGGTGAAGAAGAAGGTGGCGTCGGCGGCTCCATGCCTCCGGTGACCATCCCCGAACCGCCGCGCAACCCAGTGTCGCGGACGGGCGACCTGTGGATCCTCGGCGACCACCGCCTCCTCTGCGGGGACTCGACCTCGCATGACGACGTGCGACGCCTGATGAACGGCGAACGAGCCATCCTCTTCGCCACCGACCCGCCGTATCTCGTCGACTACGACGGCTCGAACCATCCGACCCGGAACAAGGACTGGTCGCAGTCCTACGGCGTCACCTGGGACGACAGCAGCCAGGGCGCGGAGCTCTACGACGGCTTCATCGCCGCCGCCGTCGCCCAGGCGATCACCGAGGACGCGGCCTGGTACTGCTGGCACGCCTCTCGACGCCAGGCGATGCTCGAGGCTTGCTGGGAGAAGGCCGGCGCCTTCGTGCACCAGCAGATCATCTGGGTGAAGGACCGCGGTGTCCTGACCCGGTCGCACTACCTATGGAAGCACGAGCCCTGCTTCATGGGCTGGCGCCGCCCGAACCGACCGCCGAAGGTGGCCGAGCAGACGCTGCCCTCGACATGGGAAATGCCGTCCTTCGCGAAGGACGAGCGCCCGGACCATCCGACGCCGAAACCGCTTGACGCCTTCGGGATCCCGATGCGCCAGCATGTGGCGCGGGGCGGGCTCTGCTACGAGCCGTTCTCCGGCTCCGGCTCGCAGATCATGGCGGGCGAAGCCAACGGCCGACGTGTCTTCGCGATGGAGATCAGCCCGGCCTATGTCGATGTCGCCGTGGAGCGCTGGCAGGCCGAGACCGGCCGCGACGCAATCCTCGACGGCGACGGCCGGACCTTCGCCGAAGTGAAGGCCGAGCGGCTGGGCGAGACGCCGGCCGCGGCCGAGGGGGCCCACGCGGCCTGACGACGTGGATGGCGTGGCTTTACCTTCCTCCGGCCTGCCTGCCGGAGTCGGCGACGCGTGCCTGTTCGGCCTCTCGCTCTGCTCTGGCGCCGGCGGGCTCGACCTCGGGCTGCACCTCGCACTACCCGGATATCGCACTGTGGGTCACGTCGAGCGGGACGCCTACGCCGCGGCCATCCTCGTGGCGCGGATGGAAGACGCGGCCCTGGATCGCGCGCCTCTCTGGGACGACGTTGCCACCTTCGACGGCCACCCTTGGCGCGGCGCGGTGGATATCGTCAATGCGGGCTATCCGTGCCAGCCGTTCTCCGTCGCGGGCAAGCGCCGGGGCGCGGACGATCCGCGACACCTCTGGCCGCATGTCGCCCGCATCGTCGGCGAGTGCGAACCGCCGTTCGTGTTTCTCGAGAATGTCGCCCATCATCTCCGCCTCGGCTTCCCCGAAGTCGCCGCAGGACTGGTCGGCATGGGCTACCGCCTTGCGGCGGGCCTCTTCACGGCGGCGGAAGTCGGCGCGCCCCACAAGCGCGAGCGGCTCTTCATCCTCGCCCATCGTGAGCGCGACCACCTGGCCGACCCCGCGCGCCTGCTCGGGGACGCGGTCGAGCGGCGGGAACCGGACGGAAATGATGCGGCTCTGGCCGACGCCGCTGGCCGGCGACAGCAAGGGCACGCGGAACCGGACGAGCAATCGCAGCTCGACGGCGCGCCCACGCAACAACGGGACGAAGCTCTGCGATGCGACGCGGCTCTGGATGACGCCGACGGCGCGGGATCACAAGGACGGGGCGACGAGCCTCGCGAACACGCCGGTGAACGGGCTGCTTGGCCGCCAGGTCCTGGTGACGTCGACGGCTGGCGGGCGTTCCTGCGACACGCCCCGGACCTTGAACCCAGCATTCGTCGAGGCGCTGATGGGCTGGCCCACCGGGTGGACCGGCTTCGGCTCTGTGGCAACGGAGTGGTCCCGCTGGTCGCGGCGCATGCGCTCCGAACTCTCACAGCTGAACTGCTGGCCGATGGATGAGGGGATGCGATGAAGCAGAGCCGGGCCATGTCGCTTGTCGAGGCCGTCGCGAACGTGTCGGTGGGCTACGGCGTTGCCGTCGTGACGCAGATCCTGATCTTCCCGATCTTCGGGTTGCACACGACGCTGACGCAGAACCTGAAGATGGGCGCGGTGTTCACGGTGGTCAGCATCGCACGGTCGTTCGCCCTGCGGCGCATCTTCGAAGCGATCCGGGTGCGCGGGGCACGATGAGAGACCGCCGCCCCATGCGGGACGGCGGCATCGGGACTGTCGTGGTGTGCAGCGTCAGTCGTCGGCGATCACGTAAACCCTGCCGCGCCCCTTGATCTTTTCGGAGGTGATCGTCAGGCCCAGCTTCTTCTTGAGCGCGCCGGACATGGCGCCTCTCACTGTGTGAGCTTGCCACCCCGTTTCGGCGACGATCTCGTCGATGGTCGCGCCGCCCTCGGCGCGGAGCATCTCGATCAGTTTCGCCTGCTTCGTGCCCTCGCGCGGTGTGCGCGCCTTGGGCGCGCGGTCGGCATCGGCGGGAGCATCCTGCGGGTCCTCCGGGCTCTGCGCCTCGTCGGCGCCCGTGGGCGCGCTGTCGCCGCTCTCCGGCTCGACGCCAATGGCGGCGAGGCCCGCGTCGGTGATGTGCAGGAGGATGGCGTTGCCGTCCTCGTCGTTGCGCCAGATGCGGTTGAGTGCGGCGTCGGCCTTGGTCTGGCAGTCGGTCGCCGTCTCGGCGATCAGCCCGCGCTTCAGCAGCGCGCCGACCACCTTTGCGGCGGCGCCGCCGCGGAGCGAGCCGGGGAGCGGCAGCAGGTTGCGGTCCTCGCGCTGCGCGGCCGCGCTGAGGATCACGAGCTGGGTGTCGGAAAGCTTGGTCATCTGGGATCTCCGTGTTCGAGGCCCGCGTCATGCGGCGCCTCCTACGACCCCGAGCCGCGCGTCGGCGCGGCAGGAGTTTCGGCGGTGCCGGAGATCACTCGGCGTGTTCGCCCTCGCCGAAGGCGCTATCGGTGATGCGCTTGAGGAGGTTGGCGTAGTGTTCGAGGGTGCCGACATGGCCCCAGTTCACTTCGTCGGCGTGAGCGTTGAAGTGGTCGTCGCTGAGCATCTGCAGGCGGGCGAGCATCTCGTCGATCTCGGCTTTCTTGCCGATGAAGGCGTTCAGAGCGGCTTCTCGGTTGCGCCGGGCCTTCTCGGCGCGGAGTTCGTGGCGCGGGGTGGTGATCGGGTTCAGGCGGGTCGTCATCGTGGTGGCTCCGTGGTGAGTTGCATCGTCCTTGTGGGATGGACGTTCGCTCTGTCCGCGAGCCTTATCAACGACATAAGCACCTGATTTTGAATGATAATCGGAGCCGTCGATGCAGGGCATGAGCGAGCGCCAGTATGCCGCCCATGTCGGGCTGTCACGCGGCGCGATCCAGAAGGCGAAGGCCGCCGGCCGGTTGGTCCTGAACGAGGATGGCAGCATCGACGCCGCGGCCTCGGACCGGCTGCGCGCGGATGCGACCGACCCGTCGAAGATCAGGAAGTCAGCAGCGCCGAAGCTCAAGCCAGTGCCCGAGGCAGCCGTCTCGGCGGTTGGCGACACGCTCAGAGAACAGGGCATGGCCGCGCCGGTCACCGGCGGCGGCACGACGTTCCTGCAGGCCAAGACGGCGCACGAGGTGCTCAAGGCGCAGGAGCGGCGCATCCGGCTCGCGAAGCTGAAGGGCGAACTGGTCGAGCGCGACCGCGCCACGGCGCTGGTCTTCCGGCTCGCGCGCGAGGAACGCGATGCGTGGGTCAACTGGCCGGCGCGGGTGGCTGCGCTGATGGCGGCGGAGTTGGGAACGGAGACGGCGGCCATACAGAAGGTTCTGGAGGCCCATGTCCGCGCCCATCTCGAGGAACTCGCCCAGCCCCGGATTGCCCTCTGAGGATATCACGGGCTTTGACGGGGCGGATGCGCTGCTCCGTGCCTGGGGCCGCGGGCTCACGCCCGATCCGTGGCTAACCGTCTCGGAATGGTCGGACACGCATCGCTGGCTGAGCTCGCGCGCGAGCGCCGAGCCCGGTCGCTACCGCACCGAGCGCACGCCCTACATGCGGGCCATCATGGACGCGCTCTCGCCCGGCGATCCCACCCAGCGGGTGGTGTTCATGAAGGCTGCGCAAGTGGGCGCGACGGAAGCTGGCAACAACTGGATCGGCTTCGTGATGCACCATGCGCCGGGGCCGATGCTGGCGGTCCAGCCGACGGTGGAGCTGGCCAAGCGCAACTCGCGCCAGCGGATCGACCCGCTGATCGAGGAGAGCCCGGCGCTGAAGGAGCGCGTTCGCCCGGCGCGTGCACGCGACAGTGGCAACACGCAGCTGTCGAAGGATTTTCCGGGCGGCGTGCTGGTGATGACCGGCGCGAACTCTGCGGTGGGGCTGCGCTCGATGCCGGCGCGCTACGTCTTCCTCGACGAGGTGGACGCCTATCCGGCCTCGGCCGACGAGGAAGGCGACCCGGTGGGCCTCGCCGAGGCGCGGTCGCTGACCTTCGCGCACCGGCGCAAGGTGCTGCTCGTCTCGACGCCCACGATCCGCGGCGTCAGCCGGATCGAGCGGGAATACGAGGCGAGCGACCAGCGCCGCTTCTTCGTGCCGTGCCCGCATTGCGACGCGATGCAGTGGCTGCGGTTCGAACGGCTGCGCTGGGAGAAGGGCAAACCGGAGACGGCGGCGTACCACTGCGATGCCTGCGACGAGCGGATCGAGGAGCACCACAAGCCGGCGATGCTGGCTGCAGGCGAATGGCGGGCGACTGCCGAGGCCCGCGATGCGCGGACGGTGGGGTTTCATCTCTCGGCGCTCTATTCGCCGCCGGGGTGGAAGAGTTGGGCCGACATCGCGCGCGACAAGGAGGCGGCGGCGGGATCGGACGAGGCCGAGCGGGTGTTCCGGAACACCGTGCTCGGCGAGACCTGGATCGAGACCGGCGATGCGCCCGACTGGCAGCGGATCGCCGAGCGGCGCGAGGACTGGCCGGCCAGCACGGTTCCCGACAAGGGTTTGTTCCTGACCGCGGGCGCCGACGTACAGAAAGACCGGATCGAGGTTGATGTCTGGGCCTGGGGCCGCGGGCTGGAAAGCTGGCTCGTCGATCACGTGGTGATCGAAGGCGGGCCGGCGCAACCCGAGGCATGGGAGGCGCTGACCGATCTGCTCGGTCGCAGCTGGCGGCATGCCGGCGGCGCGGACCTCGGTCTCGCGCGTCTCGCCATCGACACGGGTTACGAGACGGCGGCGGTCTATGGCTGGGCGCGCTCGGTCGGCTTCGCGCAGGTGGCGCCAGTGAAGGGCCTCGAGGGGTTCAACCGGGCGAGCCCGGTCTCAGGGCCGACCTTCGTCGACGCGACCGCGGGCGGGAAACGCCTGCGCCGAGGCGCGCGGCTCTGGACCGTGGCGACTTCGACCTTCAAGGCCGAGACCTACCGCTTCCTGCGGCTGGCCCGGCCGACGGCCGAGGAGCTTGAGGACGGCGCTGCGTTCGCTCCGGGCACGGTGCATCTGCCCGGCTGGGCCGACATCGAATGGCTCCGGCAACTGACCGCCGAGCAGCTGGTGACGGTGCGCAACCGCCGCGGCTTCGCGAAGCTCGAATGGCAGAAAATCCGCGAGCGCAACGAGGCGCTTGACTGCCGGGTCTACGCCCGCGCCGCTGCCTGGATCGCAGGGGCGGATCGCTGGCCCGAGGCGACATGGGCCGATCTCGAGGCGCAGCTCGGCGTGCCGAGCGGGATGGACAGCCCCGCCGGCCTGATCGGGCGGCCCGATACCGGCACGCAAGGCAAGCGCCGTTCCGACTGGCTCGGACGGCGGGAAGGATGGTTCTGAGAATGGCCGACTGGACGGAAGCGGAGCTCGCGGCGCTCCGGCGCGCCTATGCGAGCGGGACGACGCGGGTGAGCTATGACGGCAAGACCGTGGACTACGGCTCGGCCGAGGACCTGCTCGGGCGCATCCGCACCATCGAGCGCCAGATCGCCGGCGCCACGGCGCGGCCCATCGCGAGCTTCGCCGGCTTCTCGCGCGGGGATCGCTGATGGTCTCCTGGCTCGACAGGGCCATCGCCTCGGTCGCCCCGCGCACGGCCACGCGGCGACTGCTGGCGCGGCAGGCCTTCGAGGGGCTCGCCCGCTCCTACGAGGGCGCGGCGCGGGGCCGGCGGACGGACGGCTGGCACGCGCCGGGATCCTCGGCGGACTCCGAGATCGGCCGGGCCGGGGCGCTGCTGCGCGACCGCATGCGGGACCTGGTGCGGAACAACCCGCATGCCGCCAAGGCGGTCTCGGTGCTCGTGAACAACATCGTCGGCGCCGGGATCATGCCGCGTGCAGCGAGCGGCGACGCGGCCCTCGACCGCGAAGTGGACCGGCTCTTTGAGATCTGGGCGCGGGGATGCGACGCCGACGGCCAGCTCGACTTCTACGGGCTGCAGACGCTCGCCTGCCGCGAGATGGTAGAGGCCGGCGAGGTGCTGGTGCGCCGCCGGCCACGGCGCCCCGGCGACGGCGTCATGCCGCCCGTCCAGCTGCAGCTGCTCGAGGCGGATTTCCTCGACGCGACCCGCAACGGCGCGCTCGGCTCCGGCCAGGCGGTCCAGGGCATCGAGTTCGACGCGCTCGGGCGGCGTCGGGCCTACTGGCTCTTCGGCGCGCATCCGGGCGACGCCACCCTCAGCCTGACGGGCGGTCTCACGAGCCGCGCGGTGCCGGCCTCCGAGATCGCCCATGTCTACGAGAAGCAGCGCACGCAGGCCCGCGGCGTTCCCTGGGGCGCGCCGGTCATCCGGGCCCTGCGGGATCTCGACGACTACGAGGTGGCCGAGATCGTGCGCAAGAAGACCGAGGCCTGCGTCACCGCCATCGTGTTCGGGGATGAGGAAGCCCAGCAGGGCATCGCGCCCGCGGTGGTCGATGCAGACGGCAACCGGGTCGAGCAGTTCGAGCCGGGCCTCATCGCTTATGCGCGCGGCGGCAAGGACATCCGCTTCAATCAGCCCGCGGCCACCGGCGGTTACGGCGAGTACAAGCGCGCGAGCCTGCACACGATCTCGGCGGGGTTCCGGGTGCCCTACGAGCTGCTGACCGGCGATCTCAGCCAGGTCAACTACTCCTCGATCCGCGCCGGGCTCGTGGAGTTTCGCCGAATGATCGATGCGGTGCAGTGGCAGCTCTTCATTCCGATGTTCTGCGCGCCGGTGTGGCGGTGGTTCACTGAGGCCGCGTGGGCTGCTGGGCGCATCCCCACGCCCGACGTGCCGGTCGAGTGGTCGCCGCCGAAGTTCGAGGCGGTCGATCCGCAGAAGGACGCGATGGCGGACCTGCTCGCCATACGCTCCGGCACGATGACGCTGGCCGAAGCCATCGCCCGGCAGGGCCGCAACCCCGACGCGGTGCTGGCCGAAATCGCGGCCACGAACGCCAAGCTCGACGAGCTGGGGCTCGTGCTCGACAGCGACCCGCGCCGGGTCACCAAGACCGGCAGCGCGCAAGCCAATGCGCCGGCCGACCCCGCGACCGATCCGGACGATCCGGACACGGACGTGGACTGAGAAGGATCCATCCATGGAGCAGACGATCGAACTGCCGGCGTTCCGCCGGTCGGCGGAGCTGCGGCCTGCCAGCATCGACCCGGAGACGCGCAGCGTCGAGGTGATCTGGTCGACCGGCGCCCGGGTGCGGCGGGCCGCGCTCTTCGGCGAGCCGCATGACGAGGAGCTGAGCATGGCGCCCGAGCATGTGCGGCTCGAGCGGCTGAACGCGGGCGCGCCCTTCCTGAAGGTGCACGAGGCGCACGATCTCGACGCGGTGATCGGCTCGGTCGTGCCGGGCTCGGCGCGGATCGAGAACGGCCAAGGCATCGCCCGCATCCGGCTCTCGGAACGCGACGCCGTGGGCGACATCTGGCGCGACATCGAGGCCGGGCACATCCGAGCGGTCTCCATCGGCTACCAGGTCCACCGCTTCGAGATCTCCAAGCCCGACGGCCAGCGCGAACTCTGGCGCGCGGTGGACTGGACCCCGTTCGAGATCTCCGCCGTGCCCGTGGGCGCCGACCCCGCCGCCGGCTTCCGTTCCAACAGCGCACATCACGACTGCGTCCTCCATCGCCGGGACGCCCCCACCGAGCAAGGAGCATCCCCGATGACCGACAGGACTAAGACCCCGGCCGAGACGGCCGAGCAGAAGAGCACCACCACGGCAGCGCCCGAGGAGACGAGCATGACCGACGACAAGACCGGCGCTGCCGAACCGCAGACGCGCGCCGCCGACACGAAGCCCAAGGCGACGAAGCCCGTGCCCGACAATGCGCCGGAGGATCGCGCCCGCAGCGTCGACACGGACGCGCTGGTCAGCGAGGCCCGCGCGCAGGAGCGCGAGCGCGTCTCCACGATCCACGGCCTCGCCGACAAGCTCCATCTCGAACGTGGCTTCGCCGACGATCTGATCAAGCGTGGCGTCTCCATCGACGAGGCGCGCCGGCTAATCCTCGACCAGGTGGCGGCGAAAGCGGACGAGACCCGGACCTTTTCCCATGTCTCGATCCCGCTCGGCGGGCGCGACGCCACGGTCACCCGGCGCGAGGCGATCTCGAGCGCACTCCTGCACCGCTACAGCCCGACGCTCTTCCCGCTGGAGGACGCCGCGCGCGAATACCGTGGCATGACGCTGATGGAGCTCGCCCGCGAAAGCCTCGAGACGGCGGGCGCCAGCACCCGCGGCCTCTCGCGCGACGAGGTGGCGACCCGGGCGCTGCACTCGACTTCGGACTTCCCGGAGATCCTCGCCGCCGTGACCAACACGACGCTGCGCCAGGCCTACGAGGCCTATCCGCGGACCTTCCCGCTCTTCTGCCGGCAGGTGCTGGCCACCGACTTCAAGGCGATGCACCGGGTCCAGCTGGGCGAGGCGCCGCAGCTCCTGAAGGTCGGCGAAAGCGGCGAGTTCAAGCGCGGCACGCTGGGCGAGAGCAAGGAGAGCTACCGCATCGAGACGTACGGCCGCGTCGTCGCGATCACCCGGCAAGTGCTGATCAACGACGATCTCGACGCCTTCACCCGCATCCCGGCGATGTACGGCAACTCGATCGCGCAGCTGGAATCGGACGTGGTCTGGGACATCGTGACGTCAAACCCGGCCATGGCCGACGGCACGGCGCTGTTCCACGCGACCCACAAGAACCTCGCCGGCAGCGGTGCGGCGCTCGGCGTCGACAGTGTGGGCCTCGCGCGGGCGGCGATGCGCAAGCAGACCGGCCTCGACAAGAAGACGGTCCTGAACATTCGCCCCGCCTTCCTGATCGTGCCGGCCGCGCTGGAGCTGAAGGCCGAGCAGCTGGTCGCCCAGAACCTCGTGCCCGCCCAGAGCGGCAATGTGGTGCCTCAGTCGATCCGCACGCTCTCGCCCATCGCCGAGCCGCGGCTCGATGCGGCCAGCGAGACGGCCTGGTATCTGGCGGCGAGCCCGAACCAGATCGACACCATCGAATACGCCTATCTCGAGGGCCAGCAGGGCGCCTACATCGAGACCCGCAACGGCTTCGACGTCGACGGTGTCGAGATCAAGTGCCGCCTCGACTTCGGCGCCAAGGCCATCGACTGGCGCGGCCTCTACAAGAACCCCGGCGCGTGAGCCGGGCCACCCCCAGACCCCTGATCCCTGATGCACGGGCGGTCCCAATGGGCCGCCCGTCGTCGTATCCAAGAGGACCCCGCGATGAAGAACTACGTCCAGCCCGGCAACACCCTCACCCTGACCGCGCCCTACGCCGTGACCTCCGGCGACGGCCTGCTCGTGGGCTCGATCTTCGGCGTGGCCGCCGGCGATGCAGCAAGCGGCGCGACGGTCGAGGCGGCGCTCACCGGCGTCTTCGACCTCACCAAGATCGGCTCGCAGGCCTGGACCGTCGGCGCCAAGATCTACTGGGACGACACCAACAAGCGCTGCACGACCGTTGCCACCGACAACACGCTCATCGGCGTCGCCGTCACGGCGGTGGCCGGCGGCGCGGGCGACACCATCGGCCGGGTGCGCCTGAACGGCAGCTTCTGATGACCGCCTTCGCCGCCGCCCTCGATGCGCTCTTCGCGGACGCGCATCTCGCGCGCGACGTGGTCTACACCGCCGAGGGCGGCGCGCCGTCACTGGTCCGGGCGATCCTGCGCCGGCCCGACGACGTCACCGGCTTCGGCGATGCGCGCATCTGGTCGGAAACCGCCCGGCTGGACCTGCGCTTCGCCGAGGTGGCGAACCCGCGCCCGGGTGACCGCATCGAGATCGACGATGACGCCTTCCTCATCCAGGGCGAGCCTGTCCGCGACCGCGAGCGCCTCGTCTGGACAGTAGACCTGCGTCTGGCCTGACCGCTATGAAACTCAAGCTCGACATCACGCCCGATCTCGTCGCCGCCATGGCGGCAGAGGTGAAAGCCGGGGAGAAAGCCGTCACCGCCGCTATGCGCGAGGCCGGGACCGGGCTCAAGACCGCCTGGCGCGGTCAGATCACCGGCGCGGGGCTCGGCCGGCGGCTCGCCAACTCGATCCGGAGCCAGACCTATCCGAAGGCTGGCGAGAGCCTGAACGCTGCGGCGCTGGTCTGGTCCAAGGCCCCGGTCATCATCGGCGCCCATGATACCGGCCCGCTGATCCGCTCGAAGGATGGGTTCTGGCTGGCGATCCCGACCGAGGCCGCCGGTCGCGGCCTTCGCGGCGCCAAGCTCACCCCCGGCGAATGGGAACGCCGCCGCGGGCTCCGCCTGCGCTTCGTCTATCGCCGCAGGGGCCCGAGCTTGCTCGTCGCCGACCGTGCTCGGATCAATACCCGCGGCCAGGCGGTTGCGTCACGCTCAAAGACCGGGCGCAACCAGGTCACCGCACCGATCTTCCTGCTGGTCCCGCAGGTCAAGCTGCCCAAGCGGCTCGATCTGGACCGCGACGCCGAGCGAGCGCTCGACAGCGTGCCGGGGCTGATCGTGGCGAACTGGGTGGAGGAACGGTTCTCGTAAAGGCACTTCGAGAGCGTTGTTCCTGCTCGTCCAATTCCCCGATTGTCAGGAGCCTGAATGTAACTTCATAATCAAGAACATGAAGCGCCCCGAGCAGTTAATTGAACGATCCTACTCGATGATGATTGCCAGCTACTGGTTGGCCAGATGCGGCGTCCGTCACGAAGGCAAGGCTGCGTCACCTCCTGCAGCTCTCGGAGTAAGCACGTGGAAAGCTGCATACGACAGTTTCTTCGATGCGATGGGTGATGGCCGCTCACAGACCCAATTCCGGAACAGCCTGAAAAATGCGCGAGATACGTTCGACATACTGTTCGATAACGGACGGATCGGATGGGTGGATCGCAACGGACAGCAACCGTCATTGAGCACCAATTTCACGCGGATCCATGAAGAGTGGAGGGATCGTTCCGATCAGGAGCTCGAGCGGTTCGTCCTCGGGCTTCATGCCGGTATGCCGGTCGCGGTGGATGGAAAAGCCCGTAGCCCAGAGGCGCGGACGGAGGGCGGCGAAAAGGTCTACGTCTCCCTGCGGCGCGAACGTGATCCGAAACTCAGAGAGGATGCCCTCGCGATCCATGGACTCGACTGTATGGCTTGCGGGTTCAACTTCGGCCGCGCGTATGGGGCTCTTGGTGAGGGCTTCATCGAAGTCCACCATGTAGTTCCGATCGCCGAAGCAGGCAAAACGATCACCGACCCTGCGACGGACCTTGTAGTCCTCTGTTCGAATTGCCATCGCATGGTGCATCGGAAACGCAGCGTATGTCTCTCACTGGATGAATTGAAAGCGCATTTGAGGGTCCGCGGTTCGCATTCCTAACTCGCGACCCAAGCTACGCATCACAAAACAGCTGTGGCGTTCGTCTGCCAATGAATGCCCTGGGCACAAAAGGAAGTGCTGGTGTCTACCGATCGCGAAACCATCCTCGCCGCGCTGCACGCGCGGCTTTCGGCGTTGCCCGCCACTGTCCTCCGCGGCGAGGCGCTGCCCGAGCGCGTGCCGTCTGAGGGTCTGCTGATCCTCCGCGACGGCGAGCCAGGCGATTCCGAGGTGACGCTGTCGCCGCTCGCCTACCATTATCAGCACCGCGCGGAAATCGAGGCAGTTGTGCAGGGCGCCGACCGTCACGGCACCTTCGACACGTTGACCGCCAGCCTCGGCGCTGTGCTCGCTGCGGACCGGACGCTGGGCGGGCTCTGCGAGTGGGCCGAGGCAGAAGCGCCGCGCCCCGTGGACCTACCGGTCGAGGGTGCGGCCAGCCTGAAGGCCGCCGTGATCCCGGTCGTCCTGCATTATTCCACGGCCGATCCGCTCGGCTAGACCCGACGGCTCAGTTGCCGCGACAGGTGCCGTAGTAGCCGCCCGAGAAGTAACAGTATTCCAGCGCCACTCCGGCAGCGATCATTTGGGCAGCGATGTCGCGACCATCGGTGAGGAAGCACTGCCCGACAATCCGCCCGTACCGGTCGATGTCGCGCACGCGACAGGTCACGCTTTGTCCGGCGATGAGGCGCCTAAGAGTGGACGTCGCCGCTGATGCGCCGCGCTCGTCGCGTTCCGGAGCGTCGAGGCCCCAGACACGGATCGGCCGCTCAATGCCGCGAAGTGAGAAGGTGTCGCCGTCCGTCACATAGCGGACCGCGCCGCTCACGGTATTCGTTTGCCCCGATACGGGGCCCGCCGAAAGAACCATGACCGCGAGGACTGAAACGATCATCCAGATGATGACGCATCGACCGGAAATATTGAACAGGGAATTGGGACGAGTACTGCGCATGAACTCCATGTGCGGCACGGCCTGACCAAACGCAACCGCGCTTCAACGAAATCAAGGAGATCACCATGGCACGAGCCCAGGGGGCGCGGGCGCTGATGGCGCTTGCGTTCGAGACGACCTATGGCACGCCGCCTGCGAGCGGCTTCACCCGCATGCCCTTCGCCAGCACCTCGCTCGGCGCGGAGCAGCCGCTGCTGAACTCCGAGCTTCTCGGCTACGGCCGCGACCCGCTGGCGCCGATCAAGGACGCGGTCACGGCCGATGGCGACGTCGTCGTGCCGCTCGACGCCGAGGCTTTCGGGTTCTGGCTGAAGGCGGCCTTCGGGACACCGACGACCACCGGCGCGGAAGCGCCGTACACCCACGAGTTCCAGTCGGGGTCCTGGACGCTCCCCAGCATGTCGATCGAGACCGGCATGCCGGAGGTGCCGCGCTATGCGATGTACTCGGGTTGCGTGCTCGACCAGATTACCTGGCAGATGCAGCGCTCCGGCCTGCTGACCGCCACGGCGCGGCTGGTGGCGCAGGGCGAGACGGTGGGCTCGACCACCAGCGCCGGAACGCCCGCAGCGCTGGAGCTCAAGCGCTTCGGCCATTTCAACGGGGCGATCACCCGCAACGGGTCCGCCCTCGGCAACGTGGTCTCGGCGGAGATCACCTATGCCAACAACCTCGACCGGATCGAGACCATCCGCTCGGACGGCCGCATCGACGGTGCGGACCCCTCTATCGCGGCGCTGACCGGCCGTATCGAGGTGCGCTTCGCCGACCAGACGCTGGTGACGCAGGCGATCAACGGCGAGGCTTGCGAGATGGAATTCGCCTACGTCCTGCCCTCGGGCGAGAGCCTCACCTTCACCGTGCACGCCGTCTACCTGCCGCGCCCGCGGATCGAGATCTCCGGGCCGCAGGGCGTGCAGGCGACCTTCGACTGGCAGGCCGCCCGCGACAGCGTCGTCGGTCGGATGTGCACCGCCACCCTCGTGAACGATGTGGAGACGTATTGATGCTGACGCTCGACCTGACCAATGCGCCGCGCTGGCATGACCTCGCCCCCGGTGTCCGGGTCCAACTCCGCCCGCTGACCACCGCGCTGATGGTGGCGACGCGCAGCGATCCGGCCGTAGAGGCGGTGCCAGAGGAGGCCTCCGATGAGGAGCGCGCCGTCGCGTTCGCCAAGGCGCTCGCGCGACGGGCGGTGCTCGCCTGGGAGGGCATCGGCGATGCGGACGGCACCCCCATCGAACCGGGCCCCGAGGCCATCGACGCGCTGCTCGACGTCTGGCCGATCTTCGAGGCCTTCCAGCTGACCTACGTCTCCAAGGGCCTGCTGCTGGAACAGGAAAAAAACGCCTCCGCGCTCTCGCCGATTGGTCCTTCGGCGGGGGCGACCGATACTGCGACGCCTGCCAAACGGCGTGCGAAGGCTGCCCGGCGCGCCTGAACCGGCTGCTCACGCATGAAGGCTGGCAGGTCTGGGACCTTGTCGGTCGGCTCGGCGGTCAGCTGCGTGTCCTGCCCGGCGCCGTGATCGGCTGGGACATGTCGGCTGCGCTGCCGCTCGGTGACGCGCTCGGCGTGCCGCCGCTCGCCATGGCTGAACTGCTGCCCGTTATCGAAGCGGTGATGGTCTCCAAGCTCAACGAACAGATGGAACGTCCCGATGGCTGAAAAGCGTGTGTCCGTCCGCCTCGCCGCGGTCGGCGGGCGACAGGTGCGCGCCGAGCTGGAAGGCGTGGGTGAAGCCGGATCGCGCGGCTTCGGCCGGCTGAGCCGGGAGATGGAGGCGGCGAACGCCCGGCTCGCGGCCTTCTCGCGACGGGTGCGGGTCGCGGCCGCCGCCGCCGTGGCCGCCGCAGCCGCCGCTGGCGTGGCGATGATCCGCTCCGGCCTGCAGACCGTCGACGCGCAGGCGAAGCTGGCGCAGTCGCTCGGCACCACCGTTGCCTCGATCCAGACGCTGGAGCGGGCAGGCGAACTGGCGGGCGTGTCCATGTCCGGCATCGAGCAGGCCACCAAGGATCTGACGCGCCGACTCAGCCAGGCGGCCGCCGGGACCGGCCCCGCTGCCGACGCGCTCGATCGACTGGGGCTTTCGGCCACCGAGCTGATCGCCCTGCCGCTGGACCAGCGCGTCGGTGCGATCAACGCGGCCATCGAGAGCTTCGTGCCTGCCGCCGAACGCGCGGCTGTCGCGGGTCAGCTCTTCGGCGAGGAAGGCTCCATCGCCATGTCGCGGATCGACACGGCGACGCTGCGCCAGGCGACCGAGGACGTGCTTGCCTTCGGTGTGGTGGTCTCGGAGCAGGATGCCGACCAGATCGAGCGGACGAACGACGCCATCTCGCGGCTCGGGTTGATCTGGCGCGGGCTGTCGAACCAGCTGGCGGTTGCTGCAGCCCCGGCGCTCGAAGCCGTCGCTAACGCCATGGCGGCTGTTGCCAGCCGCACCGGCCCGCTCGGCATCGCCATTCGCGGCCTCTTCGACAACATCGGCCGCCTGACCACCTATGCCGTGACCTTCGCAACCTTCCTCGCAGGCCGCTGGGTGGCTGGCATGGCCGCCGCCGCGCTCTCCGTCCGCGGCCTCGCCACGGCGCTGGTCGTCTTGCGTGGGGCGCTCATCCGCACCGGCATTGGGGCGCTGATCGTCGGCGCGGGCGAACTCGTCTACCAGTTCACTCGCCTCGTCTCGGGTGCGGGCGGGTTCGGCGAGGCGATGTCGCTGCTGAAGAACCTGGCGGTCGAGGTCTGGGAGCGGATCAGGATGGGCGCCGCTGCAACGGGTGCGGCCGCCACGGCGATGTTCTTCGACCTGAAGGCCGACGCCGCCTCGGGCATGCAGAGCGCCATCGAGAGCGTGGTGGGCTTCGGCAACACCGCCGCGAACACGTTTGAGGGGGCCTACGAGGCGATCAAGGCGATCTGGGGTCTGCTGCCTGCCGCCATCGGCGATCTGGCGTTCCAGGCGGCCAACAGCTTGGTCGACGGCGTCGAGGCGATGCTGAACGGCGTGGTCTCCCGCATCAACGGCTTCATCGACGGCATCAACCAAGGGCTGGAAGCCCTCGGCTCCGAACGGCGCATCTCGCTGGTGCCCGACCTCGACCTCGGCGAGATCGAGAACCGCTTCGAGGGCGCGGCCAGTGCTGCCACGACAGCTGCGCAGGCGGCGTTCGACCGGGCCTTCGAGGACAACCCGCTCACCGCACCAGACCTCGGACTGACCGAGGCGGCCAACCGCGCGCTCGAGTCCGCGAACCTCTATCGCGGGGCCGCGCGCGATCTGGCGGAAGGTGCCCGCGCGCCCCTCGAAAGCTGGCAGGCCCTGCGCGACGCGGTGCGCGGCACGGATGAGGACGGGGCCGATGCGCTGGCCGAGGCCACTGGTGCCGCCGAGCGGCTGGAGACGGCGTTCAGCGATGCCGGACGCGCAGCAACGGGTGCCGGTGCGGCCGCCGGAGCTGCTGCCGCTGCGGCGGAGCCCGCGACCGAGGCTGCCGTCACCGGTTGGCAGGCGGTCACCGCCGCGCTCTCCGACTACGCCAGCAAGGCGCGCGAGATCGGTGGCGATATCGGCCAGAGCCTCGTCGGCGCCTTCCAGTCGGCCGAGAACGCCGTGGGCCAGTTCGTGAAGACCGGCAAGCTGAACTTCCGCGATCTCGTCACCTCGTTGCTCGCCGATCTCGCTCAGCTCGCGGCGCGGCGCTTCATCCTCGGGCCCATCGCCAATGCGCTCTCGGGCGTGTTCTCCGGGGCGGGCGGCATCTTCGCCAACGTCCTGCATACGGGCGGGATGGTCGGATCGGCCGGACCTTCGCGGATCGTCCCGGCCATGGCCTTCGCCGCTGCCCCGCGAATGCATGGTGGCGGGATGGCCGGGCTTCGTCACGACGAAGTGCCCGCGATCCTGCAGCGGGGCGAGCGCGTGCTGTCACGGCGAGAGGCGCAGAGCTACGGCACCGGTGGTGGCGTCAACGTCACCATCATGGCGCGTGACGCCGAGAGCTTCCGGCAGTCCCGCACGCAGGTCGCCGCCGACATCTCCCGCGCTGTCTCGCTCGGGCGGAGGAGCATGTGATGGCGTTTCACGAGGTGCGGTTCCCAGACAACATCAGTCGCGGCGCGCGGGGCGGGCCGGAGCGGCGCACGCAGATCGTCGAGCTCGCCTCGGGCGACGAGGAGCGCAACGCCAGCTGGGCCAACTCGCGCCGCCGTTACGATTTGGCCTACGGCATCCGCCGCGCGGACGATCTGGCGGCCGTGGTCGCCTTCTTCGAGGCGCGGAATGGTCGCCTCCATGGCTTCCGCTTCAAGGACTGGGGCGACCACAAGTCCTGTCTGCCCTCTGGCACGGCATCGCCCACCGACCAAGCGATCGGCACAGGCGACGGCGCAACCACCGTCTTCCAGCTGGTGAAGCGCTACGTATCGGGGAGCCAGACCTGGACCCGGACGATCACCAAGCCGGTCGCTGCCACTGTGCGCGTCGCCCTCGATGGCGCGGAGCAGCTCAGTGGGTGGTCGGTCGACACCGCCACCGGCGTCGTCACCTTCAGCGCCGCACCGGGCGCTGGCGTCGCGATCACCGCAGGGTTCGAATTCGACGTGCCGGTCCGCTTCGACACCGACGCGCTCGACGTGACGCTCGACCTCGAGCGGCTCGGCTCGATCACCTCCATTCCGCTTCTGGAGATCCGCCGATGAACGACACCGGCAGCTTCATTGCGGCCGTGCTGCGCGAGCTCGCGGCCTCGACGGCCGTAATCCTCGCCGCCTGGGGCGCGCTCGGCGGCGCCACGAACGCGCTGACCACGAAGATGCGGCTGCGCGATGCGCTCCGGCACATCCTGCTCGGCGGTCTGATCGCGGCCGGCATGGGGAGCCTCTCCATGGCCGTCATCACGAGCTGGATGGGCCTGCCGACCGAGGCGATCCCGGCTGGTGGCGCTGCCGGATCGGCCGCGTATCTCGTCGGCGTCTTTGGGCCCGCCTTCATCGAGATGCTGCTCGCCCGGCTACGCCGCGCCAAGCAGGGCGACGGCGATGAATGAGCTCGTTCGCCTCGCGCGCGCTCTCCGCTGCGACCCGGCCGACCCAAGAGCGGCCTTTGCCCACCGTCTGCGCATCGGCCTCGTCGTCGCGGCACTGATCCTGATCCTCTCGCTACTCCGGTAATCCCATGCACATGACCGACCGGGGCCTGCTGGCCCTCGTCCGGCACGAAGGACTCGTGCCCGGACCCTATCTCGATGTGAAACAGGTCTGGACCTTCGGCATCGGCCACACGGCCTCGGCCGGGCCGCCCGATCCGGCCACCATGCCGCACGGCATGCCCGCCGATCTCGATGCCGGGATCCGAGAGGCGTTCCGAGTCTTTCGGGCCGACCTGGCTGCTTACGAGGCCGCCGTCCTGCGCACCGTGAAGGTGCCATTGGCGCCGCACGAGTTCGATGCCCTCGTCAGCTTCCACTACAACACCGGCGGCATCGCCCGCGCCGCGCTGACCCGGCACATCAATGCTGGCAATCGCGTTGCAGCCGCCGACGCGTTTCTGAATTGGCGGCGACCGGCCTCGATCATTCCGCGCCGGGAAGCCGAGCGCGACCTGTTCCGCCATGGCCGCTATCCCAGGGGCACGATCCCGGTCTGGTCCGTGGACCGCGCGGGCCGCGTGGACTTCTCCCGGCCGATCCGTCGCCTGACCGAAGACCAGGCGCTGGCGTTGCTGCGGCCGTCGCCGTTGCCGAGGCCACCGGCCTTCGAACCTGCACCTGACGCGCCGACCGGCTGGCTCGCCCGGCTGGCCGCCTTCTTCTCCACCCTGATCCGGAGGGCCTGATCCCATGCGCTATGTTCGACCCAATTCCATGACCTGGTGGGCGGGACTGCTCGCCATGCTCACTGGAATCGCCTCTCTCGCGCTGCCCGCCACCGGGCCGCTCGGGGAAGTGTCCCGCCTTGTCGCACTGCTCGCCGGTTCTGGCGATGCCTCGCCCGCGGGGCTGATGTTCCTCGGTCTGGGCCTGATCGGCCTGCGCGACCGGATCGAGCGCGGGTTCCGCGGCGATGCTTGAGTTCCTCGTCGGTCTGGTCGTGGGCGGCTTTCTCGGCGTCTTCGTCACAGCCCTTTGCGTCGCCGCTGCGCGCGGGGAGCGGGACGATGGCTGATCTCCTGGTCTGGCTGGTCGTGTCTCTGGGCGCGGTCGGGGGCGTCGTCCTCGGCCGGATTTGGGGGCGTGCGGAAGGCGAACGCCAAGGCAAACGGGAGGCAGAACGCGATGCCATGGAAGACAAGAGCAAGCGTGTCGAGAAGGGACGGCATGCGGTTCGCGACGGCCGCGGCTCTGGCGATCCTGCTGACCGGCTGCGCCGCAACGATGGGCGCTGGTGATGCGGCCTGCGCGTCCTACGCCGAGGCGCGGCTCGCCCGACCAGCCGCCGAGAGGGTCGCCTCCGTGCCGCCGGACTGGGCCGACTGGATCGCCGATCTCGACGATCGCATGACGGGAACCTGCCGATGAAGACCCTCGACCCCGCCCTGCAGGCCCATCTCGACGAGGGCACGACAACGCTCGCCTGGTGCTGGCGCATCACGCGGGCCGATGGCGTCACCTTCGGTTTCACCGATCACGACCGGACGCTGAGCTTCGACGGGACCGACTTCGAGCCCGAGAGCGGGCTGACGGCTTCCGAGGTGCGCTCGGGCTCGGACCTGTCCGTCGATGCGCAGGATGCCGAGGGTGTGCTGACCTCGGACCGCATCTCCGAGACCGACATTCTCGACGGCCGATGGGACAACGCGGAAGTCGAGGTCTGGCGGGTGAACTGGGCGGATATGAGCCAGCGCGTGCTGATGCGCCGGGGCGCCATCGGGCAGATCCGGCGCGGGCGGCTCGCCTTCGTCGCCGAGGTGCGCTCGCTGGCGCATGTGCTGGGCCAGACGGTTGGGCGGACGTTTCAGGCGAACTGCGACGCCGCGCTCGGCGATGCGCGCTGCGGCATAGATCTCGAGGATCCGGCCTTCAAGGGGACAGGCGCGGTGATCGATCTCCTGCGCGACCGGTCGCTCACCGCGTCGGGGCTAGCTAGCTTCGAGACCGGCTGGTTCACTTTCGGCACCATTGAATGGACGAGCGGCGCGAATGCGGGGCGGCGCACCGAGGTGCTGGGCCACGACATAGCAGATGGCGTCGCGATCCTGACGCTGCTCGAGGCGCCGGTGCGCGCGATCGCCGAGGCCGACGGTTTCACTATCCGCGCAGGCTGTGACAAACGGATCGCGACCTGCGGGGCGAAGTTCGCCCACACCGCCAACTTCCGCGGTTTCCCGCACATCCCCGGGCAAGACACGATCCTGCGTTACGCGACGAAGGACGGCGGCCATGACGGGGGCCTGCTGTGAAGCCGGCCGATCCCGAGAGGGTTATCGCGGCGGCGCGCGCGTGGCTGGGAACGCCCTACCACGACCAGGCGACCCTGCGCGGCGTCGGCTGCGATTGCCTCGGGCTGGCCCGCGGCGTCTGGCGCGAGGTCATCGGCCCCGAGTCGTTCCCGATCCCGCCCTACAGCCGCGACTGGGGCGAGACGGGCCCACGCGAGGTGCTGGCCGAGGGCGCGCGCGCCATGATGATCGAGGTGAAACCGACAGAGGCCGGTCCCGGCGCGCTGGTCCTGTTCCGCATGAGGCCGCGCGCCATCGCCAAGCATGTCGGCATCATGACCGGTCCCGGCTCCTTCCTCCACGCCTATGAGCGGCTCGGCGTGATCGAAGAACCTCTAACCCCATCCTGGCGGCGGCGCATCGCCTTCGCCTTCCTGTTTCCGCAACGCTGAGACCCGATCATGGCAACGCTCGTTCTCGGCGCAGCCGGCGCTGCAATCGGCGGTTCGATCGGCGGCGCGATCCTCGGCGTGAGCGCCGCGACCATCGGCGGCTTCGTCGGCTCCACCATCGGCTCCGTCGTCGACAGCTGGATCGTGTCCTCGCTTGCGCCCACACAGCGCATCGAGGGTCCGCGGCTCGACAGCCTCCGGATCACGTCCTCGACCGAGGGCGCCGTCATCCCGCGCGTCTACGGCCGGATGCGGATGGGCGGCAACGTGATCTGGGCGACGGACTTTCGCGAGGAGACCAAGACCACCACTCAGGGCGGCGGCAAGGGCGGCGGAGGCGGCGGCAAGGTCAAGACGACCGAGTATCTCTACTACGCCAGCTTCGCCGTCGCGCTATGCGAGGGACCGATCACCGGCATCGGGCGGATCTGGGCCGACGGGAAGCTGCTGGACACCGCCGGGATCACCTGGCGCTGGTATCAGGGCGACGAGAGCCAGACCGCGGACCCGTTCATCGCGGCGAAGATGGGCGTGGCCAACACCCCCGCCTATCGCGGCACCGCCTACGTGGTTTTCGAGGACCTGCCACTCGGGAACTACGGCAACCGCCTGCCGCAGCTCTCCTTCGAGGTCTTCCGCCCGCTGGCCGATCCCGACACCGCCGAGGGGCTGACCCGCGCCGTCACCATGATCCCGGCCTCGGGCGAGTTCACCTACGCGACGCAAGGCATCCGGAAGGGCAGCAGCGGGGCGCAGACCCCGGAGAACCTGAACGCGCTCTCGGACACCGCCGACATGGTGGTGGCGCTCGACCGCCTGCAGGCCATGGCGCCGAAGGTCGAGAGCGTCAGCCTCGTGGTCGCCTGGTTCGGCGATGATCTGCGCGCGGGGTCGTGCAAGGTGCGGCCGGGCGTCGAGGTCTCAGCCAAGTCGACGACGCCCGCCACCTGGTCGGTGAACGGTGTCAGCCGCGCCAGCGCCTTCCTCGTCAGCCGCGACGATCAGGATCGCCCCGTCTACGGCGGCACGCCGGCCGATTTTGCCGTGGTGCAGGCGATCAAGGAGATGAAGGCGCGCGGGCTTCGCGTCACCTTCTATCCCTTCATCCTGATGGACGTGCCGCCCGGCAACAGCCTGCCAAACCCGTACTCCGACAACGCCGCCGAGGCAGGTCAGCCGGTCTTCCCATGGCGCGGCCGGATTACCTGCGCGCCTGCGGCGGGCTACGCCGGCAGCGTCGACAAGACCGCCACGGCGGCTAGCCAGGTCGCGGCCTTCTTCGGCAACGCCAGCCCCTCGGATTTCGCGGTCTCTGGCGAGACCGTCTCCTGGACCGGCGCGGCGGACGACTGGGGTCTGCGGCGCATGGTGCTGCACTACGCTCATCTCTGCGCAGCGGCGGGCGGCGTCGACGCCTTCCTGATCGGCACGGAGATGCGCGGGCTCACCACGATCCGCTCGGGCGCCAGCGCGTATCCTGCGGTGCAGGCGTTTCGCGATCTGGCGACCGACGTCCGCTCGATCCTCGGCGCGGGCAAAGCGATCAGCTATGCAGCCGACTGGTCGGAGTATTTCGGGCACCAGCCGGGCGATGGCAGCGGCGACGTGTTCTTCCACCTCGATCCGCTCTGGGCCGATCCGGAGATCAATTTCGTCGGGATCGACAACTACATGCCGCTCTCCGACTGGCGCGACGGCTTCGAGCATGCCGATGCGCAGGAGGGCTGGCCCGCGATCTACGACCGGGCTTACCTGCAGGGGAACATCGCCGGCGGCGAAGGCTTCGACTGGTTCTACGCCAGCGCGGCCGATCGCACCGCGCAGATCCGCACCCCGATCACCGATGGCTCGGCCGCCAAGCCGTGGGTCTTCCGCTACAAGGATCTGCGCAGCTGGTGGTCGAACCCGCACTACGACCGCCCAGGCGGTGTGGAGAGCGGCACACCGACCGCATGGGCGCCCGAGTCGAAGCCGATCTGGTTCACCGAGCTCGGCTGTCCCGCCATCGACCGGGGCACCAACCAGCCCAACGTCTTCTTTGACCCGAAATCCTCCGAGAGCTTCGTGCCCTACTTCTCCCGCGGCTGGCGGGACGACGCGATCCAGCGGGCCTATCTCGAGGCGACCTATCTTTGGTGGGGCGAGGCCGCGAACAACCCAGTGTCGT
>JAUHZL010000059.1 GCA_030425945.1 Alphaproteobacteria bacterium
GTCTCCTTATTCGGCCGGTTGCGCCAGCGGCGCGGCCTGCTTGGCCGTTCCGCGGGTGACCGTGAGCCACAGGTTGACGCACATGATGATCGCGCCGGCGAGGAAGAGGACGCCGCCGAGACCGCGCACGACATACATCGGGAACTTGGCTGCCACGGTGTCGGCGAAGCTGTTCACGAGGAAGCCGTTGGCGTCGACTTCACGCCACATCAGGCCTTCCATGATGCCGGTGACCCACATCGAGGACGCGTAGAGCACGATGCCGATGGTCGCGAGCCAGAAGTGCCAGGACACGGCGCTGAGCGAGTAGAGACGCTCGCGGTTCCAGAGCTTCGGAACGAGGAAGTAGAGCGCGCCGAAGGTGATCATGCCGTTCCAGCCGAGCGCACCGGAGTGCACGTGGCCGATGGTCCAGTCGGTGTAGTGCGACAGCGAGTTGACCGCACGGATCGACATCATCGGGCCTTCGAAGGTCGACATGCCGTAGAAGCCGATCGACACCACCATCATGCGGATGATCGGGTCGGTGCGCAGCTTGTCCCAGGCCCCCGAGAGGGTCATCAGGCCGTTGATCATGCCACCCCAGGACGGCATCCACAGCACGACCGAGAACACCATGCCGAGGGTCGAGGCCCAGTCCGGCAGCGCGGTGTAGTGCAGGTGGTGCGGACCGGCCCAGATGTACAGGAAGATCAGCGCCCAGAAGTGCACGATCGACAGCTTGTAGCTGAAGATCGGGCGCTCGGCCTGCTTCGGCACGAAGTAGTACATCATGCCGAGGAAGCCGGCCGTCAGGAAGAAGCCCACCGCGTTGTGGCCGTACCACCACTGGGTCATCGCGTCCTGGACGCCGGCCATCACCTGGACCGAGCGGGCGCCGAAGATCGACACCGGGATCACCAGGTTGTTGACCACGTGCAGCATCGCGATGGTCACGATGAAGCTCAGGAAGAACCAGTTCGCGACGTAGATGTGCTTTTCTTTCCGGGTCATGATCGTGCCGAGGAACACCAGCAGGTAGGCGACCCAGACGATCGTCAGCCACAGGTCGACGTACCACTCGGGCTCGGCGTATTCCTTCGACTGGGTGGCGCCGAGCAGGTAGCCCGTCGCGGCCAGCACGATGAACAGGTTGTAGCCCCAGAACACGAACCACGCGAGGTTGCCGCCCCAGAGGCGCACGGCGCTGGTGCGCTGCACGATGTAGAACGAGGTCGCCAGCAGCGCGTTGCCCCCGAACGCGAAGATCACGGCCGAGGTGTGCAGCGGCCGCAGCTTGCCGAAGTTCATGTAGCCCTGCGCCCACTCGAAGTTGAGCTGCGGGAAGGCCAGCTGGAACGCGATGAACGTCCCCGCCGCGAAGCCCACGACGCCCCAGAAGGCGGTGGCGATGACACCGGCGCGGACGACATCGTCCATGTATTCGCCGGCGGGAATGGCTTTCGGCTCGTCAGTCCGCCGCACCTGCCAGATGAACAGGCCGCCGGCGACGAGCAGGATGATGATCGCATGAACCTGGTAGGCCAGATCGCGCGCGAAATTGGCTGCGATGGCGGCAGCAAGGGCCACAAGCCCCAGTGCCGCAATCTTGGCGTAGTCCCACATGTTACGTCCCTTCGGTTATGACGACGGTCCGTCCCGGAACACAGACTCGGCCCGTCATTGTGAGACCCGTCTTGGCCCGCAGGGGGTTTTGGCTTCCTTGATCCATGTCAAAGAATTGATGTCCCGAAAGCATGCCTTTTCCTCCATCCGGGATGCTGCTTTGCAGCGAAACCCCGAGGAAATCGGCGCTTTTTCTGGGCAATTGTGCCGGACTGTCGTGACCGGGGCGTGTGTGGACGGGGGTTGGTTCAACCCGGCGCGTCACCCGGTCGCAGGTGCGGCGGCCTCAGACGAGGGGGCCGCCGTCCGCGTCGTCGCCGGTCTCGTCCATCAGCCGGTCGAAATCGGGGATCGTGATGTGGCGCTTGCCGCTCAGCTCGATCACGCCGTCCTTCTTCAGCGCCGAGACCTGGCGGCTGACCGTCTCGAGCGTCAGCCCGAGGTAGTCGGCCATCGCTTCCCGCGTCATCGGCAGATCGAAGGTGAAGGCATTGCGGTGATCGTGCCGATTCAGCGCCGCGTCGCGCCGGGCGATGATCGCGATCAGGCTGGCGATCTTCTCGCGCGCGGTCTTGCGCCCGAGCAGCAGCATCCACTCCCGCGCGGCATCAAGCTCGTCCAGCGTCATCTCGAGCAGCCGCTGCGAGATATGCGGCGTCGAGACGATCAGCTCCTCGAATGGTTTCTTCTTGAAGCAGCAGATCGTCAGGTCGGTGGTCGCCGTCACGTCGTAGGGCGCGATGGCCCGGCCCGGCCGCCCGAGAAAGTCCGACGGCAGCAGCAGGCCGACCATCTGGCGGCGCCCGTCTTCCATCGTCTGGCTGAGGGTGGCGATCCCCGCCACCACGGAGGCGACGAAGGGCATTTCGTCCCCGGACCACAACACGGTGCTGCCGGCCTTGAAGTGCCGGTAGAACTTCATGCTTTCGAGCAGTTCGAGCTCATCCGTCTCGCAACGGGCACAAACGGCGCGATGTCGTATCGGGCATTCCGAGCAGTCCTTCTCGAAGGACAGCAGTGTTTCAGTAGACATCGGGCTTCCATTTGATCTGTGTCATGGAATCCCCCCGCTCAAGACCCGAGCCTAGGGGAATGGACAACAAAACGCAACTCGCCCGACTCGGTCTCTTCGATGCACGGGTGCCTCGGTATACGAGCTATCCGACCGCCACGCATTTCTCGACCGACGTCGGGGAAAGCGACACGCGACGCTGGATTTCCGGGCTTGCGCCGGGAACGCCGATCTCGATCTACGTACATGTGCCGTTCTGCCGCCGACTGTGCTGGTTCTGCGCCTGCCGGACGCAAGGAATGGGCAACCTCGATCCGGTGCGGTCCTACTTGGACACGCTGCTCCGGGAAGTTGCAATGCTACGCGACGCTCTGCCGCAAGGTGTTCGGATCGCCCGCATTCACTGGGGCGGCGGCACGCCGACGCTGATGCTGCCCGACATGATGGAACGGCTTGCGGACGCCCTGACCGGGCTCGCCCCCTACGCGCCCGACCTCGAATTCTCGGTCGAGATCGACCCGAACGAGATCGACGATGCCCGCCTCGACACGCTGGCGGCCGCGGGGATGAACCGGGCCTCGATCGGGGTGCAGGACTTCGACCCCGAGATCCAGCGCATCATCGGCCGCGAGCAGAGCTTCGAGGTAACCGCCGCTGCCGTCGAGGCGCTGCGCGCGCGCAACATCCACTCGCTGAACGCGGACATCCTCTACGGCCTGCCCGGCCAGACCGGCCAGAAGATCACCGAGAGCGTGCAGAAGCTGCTGTCGCTGTCCCCGGACCGCGTCGCGCTTTACGGCTACGCCCATGTCCCGTGGATGGCGCGGCGGCAGAACATGATCCCCGCCGACCTGCTGCCGACGCCGGAGGAACGGCTGGCGCTGTTCGACACCGCGCGCCGCCTGTTCCAGTGGGACGGCTACCGCGAGATCGGCATCGACCATTTCGCGCGCCCCGGCGACGGGCTGGAGATCGCCCAGAAGACCGGGCATCTGCGCCGCAACTTCCAGGGCTACGTCGATGACAAGGCCCCGGTGCTGATCGGCCTCGGTGCCTCGGCCATCTCGCGGTTCCCGGGCGGCTTCGCGCAGAACGCCAGCGCCACGGCCGAGTATCTCGGCAAGATCCGCGGCGGCGCGTTCGCCACCAAGCGCGGCCACGCCTTCCACGGCGAGGACCTTCTGCGGTCGCGCCTGATCGAGGCGCTGATGTGCGACTTCCGCATCGACAATGCCGAGATCACCGCGTCCTTCGGAATCTCGGCGGAGGGGCTGAAGCGCCTCTATCGCGTGGCGGCCGACACTTTCGGCGACATGGTCGCCATCACGCCGACGGGCTTCGAGATCACGCCGGACGGTCGTCCGCTGACCCGGATGATCGCGCGCGCCTTCGACGCCTACGAGATGTCGGCCCGGAGCCACTCGGTCGCGATCTGACGGATCGGGGGGCGGCTCAGGCCGCCCCTGCCCTGCCCCCGAAGGCCGCCGCCATCAGCTCGCGGGTATACGGGGATTGCGGCGCGTCGAAGATGCGGGCGCAGTCGCCCGCCTCGACCACGTCGCCGCGCTGCATCACGATCACCTTGTGGCTGAGCGCGCGCACCACCTTCAGGTCATGGCTGATGAACAGGTAGGCCAGCCCGTACTTGGCCTGCAGCTTGCGCAGCAGATCGACGATCTGCACCTGGACCGTCATGTCCAGCGCGCTCGTCGGCTCGTCGAGAACCACCAGCCGGGGGCGCAGGATCATCGCGCGGGCAATGGCGATGCGCTGGCGCTGCCCGCCCGAGAACTCGTGCGGATACCGGTCCATGGCGGCCGGATCGAGGCCGACCTCGCGCAGCATCTCGGCGACGAGCTGACGCTCGTTCTTGCCCGGCTCGATCCCGTGCACGCCCAGCCCTTCGGCCACGATCTGCGCCACCGTCATGCGGGGGCTGAGGCTGCCGTAGGGGTCCTGGAACACCACCTGCATGTCGCGCCGCAGCGGGCGGAGCTGGCGCGAGGACCAGCCCTGGATGTTCTTGCCGAGACAGACGATCGGCCCCTCGGACGAGATCAGCCGCAGGATCGCCAGCGCGAGGGTGGTCTTGCCGGACCCGGATTCGCCGACGATGCCCAGCGTCTCGCCCGCGCGCACGCTGAGGCTGGCGCCGTTCACGGCCTTCACATGGCCCACGGTGCGGCGCAGCAGGCCTCTCTGGATCGGGAACCAGATGCGCAGGGCGTCGGTCGCGACCACTTCTTCCGCGTCTTCCGGAACCGGATCGGGGCTGCCGTCCGGCTCGGCTGCCAGCAGCATCCGGGTGTAGGGGTGCTGCGGATTGGCGAAGATCTCGGCGGTCCGACCGGCCTCGACGATCTCGCCGTCCTTCATCACGCAGACCCGGTCGGCGATCCGCCGCACGATGGCGAGGTCATGGGTAATGAACAGCAGGCTCATCCCCTCGCGCTGCTTCAGCTCGGCCAGAAGGTCGAGGATCTGCGCCTGGATCGTCACGTCCAGCGCGGTCGTCGGCTCGTCCGCGATCAGCAACTCCGGCCCGTTCGCCAGCGCCATCGCGATCATCACGCGCTGGCGCTGCCCGCCGGACAGCTGGTGCGGATAGGCGCCCAGCCGGCTTTCGGCGTCGCGGATGCCGACCTTCTCCAGCAGGTCGATGATCCGGGCGCGTGCGGCCGCACCGGTCAGGCCCTGATGCACCGCGAGGCTTTCCCCCAGCTGCTTTTCCAGCGTGTGCAGCGGGTTGAGCGAGGTCATCGGCTCCTGGAAGATGAAACTGATGTCGTTGCCGCGCACCTTGCGCAGCGCCGCCTCGTCCACGCCCAGCATCGGACGGCCGTCATAGGTGATCTCGCCCGTCACCTCGGCACTGCCGGGCAGCAGCGAGACCGTGGAGAGGGCGGTCACCGACTTGCCCGAGCCCGACTCACCCACCAGTGCGACCGTCTCGCCCTTGCCGACCTCGAAGCTGACCCCGCGGACGGCATGGATCAGTGCCCCGTCCTGGCGGAAGCGGATGTTCAGGTCGCGAACGGTCAGGAGCGCGCTCATGCGAAGGTCTTTCTGGGATCGAACGCGTCGCGGACCCCTTCGAAGATGAACACCAGCAGCGACAGCATGATCGCGAAGGTGAAGAAGGCGGTGAAGCCCAGCCACGGCGCCTGCAGGTTCTGCTTGGCTTGCAGGGTCAGTTCCCCGAGGGACGGCGCGGACGACGGCAGACCGAAGCCGAGGAAGTCGAGCGCGGCCAGACCGCCGATCGCCCCGGTGATGATGAAGGGCAGCATGGTCACCGTGGCCACCATCGCGTTGGGCAGGACGTGGCGGAACATGATGGTCCGGTTGTCGACGCCCAGCGCGCGGGCGGCGCGGACATACTCGAAGTTGCGCGCCCGCAGGAATTCGGCCCGCACCACGCCCACCAGCGCCGTCCAGCCGAAGAGCACCGTCAGGAACACCAGCAACCAGAAGTTCATCTGGAAGATCGCGGCCACGATGATGATGATGTAGAGGCTCGGCGTCGCCCCCCACAACTCGATCACCCGCTGGAAGATCAGGTCGATCCAGCCGCCGAAATAGCCCTGGATGGCGCCCGCCGCGATGCCGATGATGCTGGTCAGCGCGGTGACGACCAGCGCGAAGAGGACCGACAGGCGGAACCCGTAGATCACGCGGGCCAGCACGTCGCGGGCGGTGTCGTCGGTGCCGAGCAGGTGGTGCCCGTCCGGGGCGCTGGGGGCCGTGCCCGCGATGTCGCTGACGGTGCTGTAGCTGTAGGGGATCGGCGGCCAGACGATCCAGCCGGGCGTGACCTCCTCGCCCGAGACCGACCCGGTCGCCTGCACATCGGCGATCACGTCCTCCGGGTCATCCCAGCACGCCTCGGATCCGCCAGCAATAATAAGGCATTGGACCTCGATATCGCGATAGACGGCCTCGGTGCGGAAGTCGCCGCCGAAGGCGGTTTCGGGGTAGAAACGGGCGATGGGGACGTAGAGGTCGCCTTGGTAGCTGACCAGCAGGGGGCGGTCGTTGGCGATCACCTCGGCGAACAGGCTGAGGCCGAAGAGCAGCGAAAAAATCCAGAGAGACCAATAGGCTCGCCGGTTCGCGCAGAAGTTTCGCCAGCGCCGCTGGTTGAGCGGCGAGAGGCGCAGGAGGCCCTTGCGCGGCGTCTCGGGCGGGGCCGTGGCCGCCGTCGGTGCAACGTCGGTATCACGTCGGTGTTGCGTCGGTATCGCGTCGGTGCGCTGCGGGGTGGCCATGCTCAGGTCTCCCGCGTTTCGAAGTCGATCCGGGGGTCGATCCAGACATACATCAGGTCCGAGATCAGCCCCATCAGCAGCCCGATCAGGCCGAAGACGAAGAGCGTGCCGAAGATCACCGGGTAGTCCCGGCTGACGGCCGCCTCGAAGCCGAGCCGCCCGAGCCCATCGAGCGAGAAGATCGTCTCGATGATCAGCGAGCCGCCGAAGAACACCGACACGAACACCGCCGGGAAGCCCGCGATCACGATCAGCATCGCGTTGCGGAACACGTGGCCATAGAGCACGCGGCGCTCGGACAGGCCCTTGGCCTTGGCGGTCATCACGTACTGCTTCTTGATCTCGTCGAGGAAGCTGTTCTTGGTCAGCAGGGTCAGCGTGGCGAAGGCCGAGATGGTCGAGGCCAGCACCGGCAGCGCGATGTGCCAGAAATAGTCGATGATCTTGCCCAGCAGGCTGAGCTCTTCCCAGTTGTCCGAGGTCAGGCCGCGCAACGGGAACCATTGCAGGTAACTGCCCCCCGCGAAGACCACCAGCAGCAGGATGGCGAAGAGGAACCCGGGGATCGCGTAGCCGACGATGATCAGCCCCGAGGTCCAGGTGTCGAACTGGGTGCCGTCATTGACCGCCTTGCGGATGCCGAGCGGAATCGACACGAGGTAGGCGATCAGCGTGGACCACAGCCCCAGCGTGATCGAGACCGGCAGCTTCTCGATGACCAGGTCGACAACCGAGATCGAGCGGAAATAGCTCTCGCCGAAGTCGAAGCGCATGTAGTCCCACATCATCGAGAAGAAGCGTTCGACCGGCGGCTTGTCGAAGCCGAATTCCTTTTCGAGCTCGGCGATGAACTCGGGCGGCAGGCCGCGCGCGCCGACATACTGCGAGGTTCCCGCGTTGCCCGCGCCCTGCAGGTCGCGCTGCATCTCGGAGCCGCCGCCGCTGAAGCTTTCGAAGACGTCGCCGCCGCCCTCCATCCGGGCGATGATCTGTTCGATCGGCCCGCCCGGAACGAACTGCACCAGCGCGAAGTTGATCACCATGATCCCGAACAGGGTCGGGATGATCAGCGCGAGCCGTCGAAGGATGTAGGCGCCCATCGGATCAGAGCGCCCCGGCCTCTTTCAGACGCTGCGCCGCATTGGCGTCCCACCACCAGAAATCGAGCGAGCCCAGCGCCAGCGGCGGCAGCGGCTCGGGATAGCGGTACATGTCCCAGTAAGCGACGGTGTGGACGTCCTTGAACCACTGCGGGATCCAGAACCGGTCCGCCCGCAGCACGCGGTCGAGAGTCTTCGCCGCGGTCGTCATCTCGTCCAGCGTCTCGGCCGCGATCGTGGTCTCGACGAGGCTGTCGATGGCGGGATCGCGCAGCGCCATGATGTTGCGGCTCGAGTCGTCGGCCGTCGAGGACGAGAACCACTGCCGCAGCGAGGTGCCGGGCTCGTAGCCCTGGGTCAGGGTGTGGTTGGTCAGGTCCCAGTCGCCGGTGCGCCGCCGCTCGACGTACTGCGCGTTGTCGACGCGCTCCATCCGGGCGTCCACGCCGATGGCGCGCAGGTTCTCGACATAGGGGTTCACGATCCGGTCGAAGGCGGGCGACACGGTCAGGATCACCAGTTCCATCGTGTTGCCGTCCGCGTCGCGCAGCATGCCGTCGGACCCGGCGGTCCAGCCCGCCTCGTTCATCAGGCGGAGCGCCTCGCGCCGGGTGCGGCGGTCCGGCTGGTTCGACTCCGGGTCGTTGACCGGCGCGGTCACCACCTCGTCGGTCAGGATGCTCTCGGGCAGCAGACCCTGCTCGACCAGCGGGCGCAGCAGCGCAAGCTCGCCCTCGGTGGGCGCCCCGGTCGCCATCATGTCGGTGTTCTGCCAGAACGACACGGGACGCTCGTAGAGGTCGTAGAACAATGTCCGGTTGGCCCATTCGAAGTTCAGCATCATGTTGATCGCGGTGCGCACGCCCGCGTCCTGCCACTTGTCGCGCCGCAGGTTGAAGACGAAGCCCTGCGCCGAGCCGATGCTGCCGTCGGGCAGTTCCTCGACCTTGACCCAGCCGTTCTGCACCGCCGGGAAGTCATAGGAGGTGGCCCATTCCTTGGACGAGTTCTCGTTGCGGAAGGTGTATTCGCCGGCCTTGAAGCCTTCCATCGCGGCGGCGGTGTCGGCGAAGACCTCGATCCGGATGTCGTCGAAGTTCCACCGCCCGACGTTCATCGGATGGCTCGCGCCCCACCAGTTGGCATCGCGCGTGTAGGTGACCGAGCGCCCCATATCGACCTCCTTGAGGACGTAGGGTCCGGTGCCGAGGAACGGCGCGGGGTTGCTTTCGTCGAGCCGGGTTCCGGTCTCCTCGAACCATTTCTTCGACCAGGCGTTGGTGCCGCCCGCGACGCCGATCACGTCACGGCGGGGCGCCTCCGGGTTGAAGGTGAACTTGATGCGGTGGGGCTCCAGCACCTCGACCGCGTCGATGTAGCCGCCGACCGCGTTGCGGTACTCGGCGATGCCCTGCTCCATCACGAGGTTGAACGAGAACGCGATGTCCTCGGCGGTCATCGGGGTGCCGTCCGAGAAGGTGACGTCGTCGCGGAGGTTGAAGATCACCCAGTCGCGGCTCTCGGGGTATTCCATCGTGGTGCAGAGGTAGCAGTAGACCGAGTAGGGGTCGTCGGCGGTCCCGGTCAGGATGTCCTCGTAGATCAGGCTGGCGCCGGTGAACTCGGCCACGCCCTTGCGGGTGAAGGGGTTGAAGCTGTCGAAGACGGAGGGGGACCAGACGCTCATCTCGCCGCCCTTCGGCGCCTCGGGATTGACGTAGGCGAGATGGGCCATGTCGGGCCCGTATTTCAGCGTGCCGAAGTTCGAGTAGCCGTGGCTGACGATCACCGTCTCGTCGGCGGCGGCGGTGTCCTGACCGAAGGCGGCGCTGGCGAGGCCGCCGAGCAGGATCAGACCCAGCCCCAGTCCCGCCACCTGTGCGCCGATCCCCGGCGTGGCAACCTCTGCGTCCTTGCGTTTGTCTGCCATCTTCTCCCCCTGCCTGTTCGCGCAGCTTTTACAAAAGGTAGAGAGCGCGGCGCGACAGATTCAAGCGCAATCGCCGCATCTTCACGAGGAGTTAAGCAGATCGGACGCCGCGAACGACAAAAGCCGCCCGAGGGGGCGGCTTTCGCGGCAGAGCGGGTCTGCTAGGATCCGTCGGATCAGTTGAAGGTCGCGAGATAGGCGATCAGGTTCGCGCGATCCTCGACGTCCTTCATGCCGGAGTAGGCCATCTTGGTGCCCGGCGCGTACTCGCGCGGGTTGGCGATGAAGTTCGAGATGTTCTCGGGGGTCCACTCGCCGGTGGTGGCCAGCAGGCCGTCCGAGTAGCTGTAGCCCTCTGCCGAGTGCTTCGGGCGGTTCACGACACCGTAGAGATACGGCCCGGTGCCGTTCTTGCCGGCCTCCAGCGCGTGGCAGGCCTGACACTGGCGGAACAGCCGCTCGCCCGCGTCGGCGCTGGCGTTGGCATAGACATCGGCGAACGCGACCTGCACCACCTCTTCCTCTGCGGCGCCACCGGCATCTTCCTCGCCGGTGTCGATCACATAGGACTGTTCGTGCTCGCTGTGGCCATAAAACCCATAGAGCGCATCGCCGGCCCAATTGCCCATCAGGAAGATCAGCAGGGCGCCGCAGAAGCCGCCCAGAACCTTCGTCATCGTCATCGTGTCGAACATGAAGCGTCTCACCTTGTTCAGGA